>NZ_KV815125.1:22316-59360 GCF_001814145.1 Prevotella sp. HMSC073D09
GGTGCTAAATGCAGTGCGTTTTGGTGCAAAATAGAGTGCGTTTTGGTGCTAAACGCAGCGCATTTCGGTGCTAAACGCGGTGCAAAATGCTGCTAAATGTGAGACGAAAAGCATAAATATCCACAACAATTGTATAAACAAAACCTTATAGAACCATGAAACACATGGCTAATAAGGGCAAAATAACCATCAAAAAGTAGGTTTTTAGGGGCTAAAAGCAGGTATTTGGGCTTGAAAAAATATGAGTTAGCAACCAAACTAGAAAGGCTAAATGGTGCAAAATGCAGGTTCTAGGCTTAAAAATTGACAAGCCCCAAGGCGTGAGAGGGTAGAAATAGTGGCTTTTTACCAACATTTTAACTAATATTTTCGCTAGAACGGAGCGAAAATCAGAGCAGTGTTGTAAAATAAAAGATAACAATTTGAGTTTTTGAGATGATGATTTTTTTAGTTTGTGAGTTGATGTCTTCGGGAGTTGTTGGGCTTTCGTCAAGTTTAAAGTCAGTGAGTTGATTTGTAATGCACTTCGTATATGAAAGGAGTTTTTATCTTGTGTTGGCATCACAAAGATAACAAACTCCTCTCAATGTAAATATTGAAAGCCAAGACGACTTCTATTTGAGCATCTATTCCAGTCAGGGATAAGGCAAAGTTAGTTAGGGATTATAATGTGGTGGCGAAGTATAACAGAGTGCAAGGAAACAACTACTCTTTCTTCACTTTTTTACCATTAACAATGTATACGCCTTTGGGTAGACGCTCAAAGGACAGTTTCATCCGTACGCCATCGAGCGTATAAATCACGTCTTCCTTCGTTGATGGTGGCGTGGCGGCGTTGTCAATGCCTGTGTTCTTGCCGCGTTTTATAAGAACTTCGCCGCATATCTCCTTGCCTTTTACAAATACATAGCCCCTAATGGCGTGGTACATGTCGCCGCGATACTCGCATGTTGCGCCTTGAGGACTGGCCAAATAGCTACCACCCTTTAACTTAATTCCTCGGAAAGCACACATGCATGGCTCGTCTTCCCATAAACGTACTGCATGCACCTGCGCATCGTCGATGGTGATGGCGTTTCCCCAAATGGGTGATTTGGCCTCGATGGTGCATCCGCCTTGGATGGTTAGTTGTCCGCCAGGGGATAATGATACGTTGCCCGACACTTCAAGCGAGCCACTGCCTGTAACCACCACTGCATTGTCGAGGGTTTCCACTGCTACTGAATTTGTGGGTTCGATGACGTTACGCCCAACCAATTTGATGATGAGTGGCCTTTCTTTATTTTCGTAGTCGATAAACATAGAGATACCTGGCTTATACTCATCAGGCTTAATCAAAACGTTATTCAACGTAAGCGTACGCGTAGAATTGTCGAAAGTAATCTTTCCCTTTTTTACAGCCGGAAAACCTCCAGCAGCGGAGATGTTCTTATAATTGTCGGAGGTTATGTGTACTTCGCCAACCTCCACATAATAGTCGGCCGCCCTTGCCTGCGTTTGCCAAAGGGCTGCAACAAGGACAAGGATGTAATAATAAAAAACGTTCTTTTTCATAAGCAGATATTTATTTAGTTGTTGGAGAGCCTTCTTTTGCCTTTCTCGAAAAGTGCGTGTCTAGTCTTGATGGTGCCCAACAAGCGTGCTTGGCTTTGTTTTGGGGCTTAACGCTAACGCTTTTTTCGTTCTTTGTAAGTTGCTTTATGGGGTATACATCATACAGTTAGCTATCATGTTGACAGCTAAGCACCTTGAAACATCGCCTCTACGACGTTTTTTACTGTGTTCCCTAAAAGTGTATATGGGCCATTATGCCCCATGAGCAGTGTTTAATGAATACGCGTGATACTGCTCTGCTTGTTTCTTTATCTGCTGATTGTGGTGTTATTGTTACCTAAATACAATAGCTTATATATAATAAGGTGTAGGGGGAGTGGCTTTGCCGGGTGTTACTGGCACCATTCCTTACACCACTTCATTCATTTTTATGTCGTTGTCGTCGGTTGGCACCTCGTCTACCTTTTGGAAATCGAAACACACACCTATTTTATAGGCTTGCGGAACTTGTGCCAAAAAGCGGTCGTAATAGCCCTTTCCGCGACCTAGGCGGTTGCCTTGCGGGTCGAAACTCATGCCTGGAACCAGGATGGTTTCTATTTCTTGATAGGCCGTGAAGGGCTTGCCTGCGGGTTCTAGGATGTTCATTGCGCCTAGTTTAAGGTCTTGTGGACCTTGATATTGGCGTATTTCGAGGTGTTGCCCGTCGATAACCACGGGCAACAACACCCTTTTGCCCATCTTTACAAGTTGGTCTACGGCCTCGTGCGTGTACACTTCATCGGGCAGCGAGTGGTAGAACATCACCGTGCGCGCCTGCACCACTCGTGGGTGAGCCAGCAAACGCTGCATTACGGCAAGCGACAACTGGCGCAATTGTTCGCCGTCGAATTGTCGCTTGCGTAGCCTAATCTCTTGTCTTAACGCCTTCTTGTCCATCATTTTTGCTTTGGCTGAGGTGCGGTCTTGCCCTTGTCGCTCTGTGTGAGCTTGGGAAAAGCGGCATTATTCTTAAATACCTTCAAGGCGGCAGTTATAACACGGTCGTCTTCGTTAAGGTATTGTGTCCATGCTTCATCGTCGAGCATGTTGTAAACGATGCGGCTGATGATGAAACGCGAAAGCATTTTGTGCGACTTGCGTATCATCAGGTTGCGCCGTTGCAGGCCATGCTTGTCGGCATACGAGGCGAATTGGTCCACCATATTTAGCTTACCCAGGTAGTCGGTCAACTCTTTGAGGGTTTTATACTTGGCAAGTTTTTGCCTGTTGTTGTCCGTATAGTTGTAGGCGAACTGCAAGATAAGCCCGCTCATGGCTGCTTGTTTGAAGTAAGAGGTAACGCCGATTGTGTCTTCGCCTACGAAAATGTCGGGCGTAATGCCGCCACCGCCGTACACCAAGCGACCAATGCCCGTGTGATAAGCAGGTCCTGTGTGCTTGATACTGTCTTGCGAGAAGAACTCGCCATGCTGATAGCGGCTGTAAATGTCTTGTTCGTAGTCGGCAGCGTCGCCAGTGGTGTATGGCTTTTGTATGCAACGGCCCGACGGAGTGTAGTAACGGGCGATGGTAAGTCGAATAAGACTGCCGTCGGTAAAGCCCATTTGCTGCTGTACCAATCCTTTTCCGAACGAACGACGACCGATAACGGTAGCCCTGTCGTTATCTTGCATGGCCCCTGCGAATATCTCGGACGATGATGCCGAGCCTTCGTTGATGAGCACAACGAGCGGCATACGCTGGTAGCTACCCTTTCCGTCGCTCACATAGTCTTGCCTTTGCGACTTGCGCCCTTGCGTGTAAACTATCAGTTTGTTCTTTGGTAGGAACTCGTTGGCCATCTGTACGGCCGATTGGAGGAAACCACCCGTGTTGTCGCGGAGGTCTATAACGAGGTTCCTGCACCCCTCTTGCGACAGCTTGGCCAAGGCGATGAGCATGTCGGGATAAGTTCTTTCGCCGAAGTTCTTAACGCGAATGTAGCCCGTATCATCGTCGAGCATGTAGGTTGCGGTTATGCTTTTTTGCGGGATGTCGCCGCGTGTGACGGTAAATTCCAACGGCTTTTTATGCCCATAGCGTAGCACACCGATGCGCACCTTCGTGTCTTTCGGACCTTTCAGTCGGCGCATGGCCTCGTCGTTGGTAACGGTTTTGCCCACAAAGGGCTTTCCGTCTATGCTCACCACCTTGTCGCCAGCCAGCAATCCTGCTCTTTCGGCAGGCGCATTCTTTATCACGTTTTGCACGTGCAGCGTGTCTTCGCGGATGTTGAACTCGATACCCACGCCAGAGAACGACCCTTTCAGCTCGTCGTTGGCGGCTTGCATGTCTTTGGCTGTGATGTAAACCGAGTGTGGATCGAGGTCGGATAGTATCTGTGGGATAGCCTTATCCACCAACGAGTCGATGTTTACGTTGTCGACGTATTGGTCGTCGATGATGTGCAGCAGGTTGTTGAGCCTGTTGCTACCCGAATTGATGATGTTAAGCCTGTTGCCAGAGAAGTGGTTTGCATAGAAAGTGCCAATCACAATGCCGAATGCAACGCACACGGCCATGAGCAAGGGCATGTATCTGTTTCGTCTGTTAGGGTTCATTCTGTTCTGGATTGAGATAAATCACTTCGATGTTAGCTTTTCGAAGAAGTTCTATGCCCTCTTCTAATCGGTATTTCTCGCCGTACACCACACGTTTGATGCCCGACTGTATGATGAGTTTTGAGCATTCTATGCAGGGAGCGGCCGTTACGTAAAGCGTAGAGCCGTCGCTGTTGTTGCTGCTTCGGGCCAGCTTGGTGATGGCGTTGGCCTCGGCATGCAACACGTATGGCTTGGTAACGTTATTGTCGTCTTCGCACACGTTCTCAAAACCGCTGGGCGTTCCGTTATATCCGTCGCTGATAATCATCTTGTCTTTCACCACCAGTGCGCCCACTTTGCGGCGAACGCAGTAGCTGTTTTCGGCCCAAATGCGTGCCATGCGCAGGTAACGCAGGTCTAGAACGGTTTGTTTGTTGTCGGTACACATATATATAATATAGGTGATTGGATGTTTGTTGTTGTGGCGTTTTGTTTGGCGGAGAAAGCCAAATGGGGTTATGATTAGCCGTTGGCCACGATGCCGTCGCGTTCTAACAGCGCGTCGATGGTGGGCTCGCCACCGCGGAAACGCTTGTAAAGCACCATTGGATGCTCTGTTCCGCCACGCGAAAGAATGTTGTCGCGGAAACTTTGAGCCGTGGCTTGGTCGAATATTCCGTTCTTCTTGAACATGCTGAAAGCGTCTGCATCCAGCACTTCGGCCCACTTATAGCTGTAATATCCTGCGGCATATCCGCCCGCCATGATGTGCGAAAACTGGGTAGTCATGCACGTATCGAGCAGTTGTTTCATGATGATGGCCTCTTTCCACGCCTCTTTCTCAAAGGGAATGATGTCTGCCGTGAATGCCTCTCGCTGCGTATAATAGGCCATGTCGAGCAATCCAAAGCTCACTTGTCGCATACATCCCGATGCCGCCATGAAGTTTCGGCTTTTCACAATGCGGTCGATAAGCTCGTCGGGGATGGGCTCGCCTGTTTCGTAGTGGAAGGCAAAAGTTCGTAAAAACTCCTTTTCTATGGCGAAGTTCTCCATGAATTGCGAGGGCAGTTCCACGAAGTCCCACCATACGTTGGTGCCGCTAAGACTTTCAAAGCGGCTGTTGGCGAACATGCCATGCAGCGAATGGCCGAACTCGTGCAAGAAAGTTTCTATTTCGCCAAGGGTAAGCAGTGCGGGCTTTTCGGCAGTTGGCTTAGTGAAATTCATCACCACGCTAACATGTGGCCTTACGTTGTTGCCCTTTCGGTCTACCCATTGCCCCTGAAATTCGGTCATCCACGCACCGCCTTGCTTGCCCTTTCGGGGGAAGAAGTCGGCATAGAACACCGCCAGATAACTTCCGTCTCGGTCGAAAACCTCGTAGGCTTTCACGTCGGGATGGTAAACGGGGATGTCGTTGTTTGGCTTAAAGGTGATGCCGTATAGGCGATTGGCCAGTCCGAACACGCCGTTGATAACCTTCGACAGTTCAAAGTAGGGGCGCAACATTTCGCTGTCGAGGTTGTATTTCTGCATTTGCAGCTTGTGCGAATAGTACGCCGTGTCCCAAGGTTCCAACTCAAAGTCGTCGCCTTCCATCTCCTTGGCCATGCTTTCCATTTCTTTCAGTTCGGCCTCGGCCGTGGGTTTGTAGGCCTTAATGAGG
The DNA here is from genome assembly GCF_001814145.1 of Prevotella sp. HMSC073D09. Taxonomy (NCBI): domain Bacteria; kingdom Pseudomonadati; phylum Bacteroidota; class Bacteroidia; order Bacteroidales; family Prevotellaceae; genus Prevotella; species Prevotella sp. HMSC073D09. Next base: position 28,125 of record NZ_KV815125.1, read on the forward strand.
TCGTTTAGCAGGCGATAAACGTTGTCGATGTTGGTGGCCATGCGGTGTTTAAGCACATAGTCGGCGTATGTGTCGTAGCCCAAAAGCTGTGCCAGCTCCCTTCTGAGGTTCACCAGGCGTTTGCAAATCTCCAAGTTGTTGGTGTCGTTTTGGTGTGTACACTCGGTGTTTCGCGCCATGTAGAGTTGCTTGCGCAGGTTTCGTTGCGACGAATAGGTCATGAAAGGCGAGTAGCTGGGGAAGTCGAGTGTGAACACCCACCCCTCTTTGCCTTGTTCCTTAGCGGCAAGTGCTGCGGCATCGCGCGCCGTATCGGGCAGTCCGTCCAGCTCTTCCTCGTTGGTGATATGCAGTGTAAAGGCTTTGTTTTCTTTCAACAGGTTTTGCGAAAACTGCAAGGACAGCACGCCAGCCTCTTCTGTTAGCTTGCGAAGTTGTTCTTTTCCCTCGTCGTCGAGCAGCGCGCCGCTACGCACAAAGCCGTCGTAGCTGTTTTCCAAGAGCATCTGTTCTTCGGCGTCTAGTTCGCGATGGTTTTCGTACACGTACTTAATGCGTTCGAAAAGCCTTTTGTTCAGCCGCACGTCGTTGGCGTGTTGGGTGAGAATGGGGCTCATCTTTTGTGCCAGCGCATCTAGTTCGTCGTTGGTTTCTGCGCTGAGCATGCACGAAAAAACATTCGACACGCGGTTAAGCAGGTCGTAATAGTGGTCGCTGTTCTCGTTGTCCACCCTGATAATGGTGTTTTCGAAGGTGGGCGTTTCGGGGTTGTTGATAAGTTTCTCAATCTCTTCGTCGTCTCTCCTGATACCTTCCAAGAATGCCTCTTCGTAGTGTTCGGTTCTTATCAGGTTGAAAGGCACGGTTTCGTGCGGTGTTTTATATTCCCCGAAAAAGGGGTTGTTGTGATTTTTGCTTTCTTCTTTCAAATTCTCATTCATAACTGTAAATGTCTTCTAGTATCTCTATTGTCGCCGTTTTCGCGTTGCCGTGGCGTGGGGTTGCAGGGGGTGGGCGAGGCCCACTTGTTGCTGTGCCCTCGCTGTGGCAGCCAAAACGTTGAAGGCTTGGTATGTAATGCGCTTGGCCTTTGTTGCGATTTTAGCTTTACAAAAATAGCAAATTTCGGGCAAACGGCTATCTGTTCTTCGTCTTTTTAACTTATGTTAGTTTTGAAAGGCGGTGTCGGCGTTGTTATAGCCTAAAAGAATTGCTTTTTAGAATGCTGTTCGTACACGGCCGTTTTGCCGTAAATGGGTAGGTGAAAACTATTTGTTGCGCGGCTACAAGCATCTTTGTAGTCACGCTACAAGCGTCTTGTAGTTGGGCTACAAGCACCTTGTAGTGTCAGTACAAGCATCTTGTAGCATCAGTACAAGCCCCTTTGTAGTGTCAGTACAAGCCGCTTGTACTGATGTTAAACCCTTGTGTGTGCTGACTCGTCCCGTAGGCAATGGATGCTAAAACTTCGCCAGTTGGAGGGTGAGAAATAATCGTTGTGTCAAGTAATACTTCTGGCGAATGGCGTAAAACCAATTGATTTTACACCATGAATTAAGTGGTTGGCGTGCTGCCCAAGCTCGAATATAAATGGATTTCGGGACATATCATTGGTGTGAAATAATGTGTAATCGTACTGTAATTTGGTGTAAAATATGATGAAAGAAATACTATCAACTGCTTAAACTGAACAAGAAAGCTGATATATTGGCCTATAAGTGCATTAGTTGCACACATTCTTTGTATATGCGCATAAATAAACGACAACAAATTTAAATTCTCTTAAAACTTGGATATAAGTATTTTCTATTCTCCCATTTATCACTATCTTTGCATAAAACCAATTAAAAAGACAACACACTTAAATGTTTGAAAATCTTAGCGACAGACTTGAAAGGTCTTTTAAAATAATTAAAGGTGAAGGAAAAATCACCGAAATCAACGTGGCCGAAACCCTTAAAGACGTGCGCAGAGCCTTGCTCGATGCCGACGTTAACTATAAGGTGGCTAAGACTTTTACTGATACGGTAAAGCAAAAGGCACTGGGCATGAACGTTCTTACGGCCGTTAAGCCTGGGCAACTGATGGTTAAGATTGTGCACGACGAGTTGGCTGCGCTCATGGGCGGCGAAACCGTAGGCTTGCAACTTACAAATCGTCCGGCAATCATATTGATGTCGGGCTTGCAAGGTTCGGGTAAAACCACGTTTAGCGGTAAGCTTGCCAACCTGCTTAAAGGCAAACAGCATAAGAACCCCTTGCTCGTGGCTTGCGACGTGTATCGCCCTGCGGCTATCGAGCAACTTAAAGTGGTGGCTCAGCAAGTGGGTGTGCCTGTTTATAGCGAACCCGACAACAAGAATGTGGTGGAAATAGCCAACAACGCCATTCGTGAGGCCAAAGCCAAAGGCAACGATGTGGTGATTGTGGACACCGCCGGGCGCTTGGCCGTTGACGAAGAAATGATGGACGAAATCTATCGTTTGAAACAAGCTTTGAACCCCGACGAAACCCTTTTCGTGGTGGATTCGATGACGGGACAAGACGCCGTGAACACCGCTCGCGAGTTTAACGACCGCTTGGACATAGACGGTGTGGTGCTGACAAAGCTAGATGGCGACACGCGTGGTGGTGCTGCGCTAAGCATTCGCACGGTTGTTACAAAGCCCATTAAGTTTGTTGGTACGGGCGAGAAGATGGAAGCCATCGACGTTTTCCATCCCGAGCGTATGGCCGACCGCATTTTGGGCATGGGCGACATTGTGTCGTTGGTTGAAAGAGCCCAAGAACAGTTCGACGAAGAAGAGGCAAAGCGCCTGCAAAAGAAGATACAAAAGAACAAATTCGACTTTAATGATTTCCTTAAACAGATTGAACAAATAAAGAAAATGGGAAATCTGAAAGACTTGGCGTCGATGATACCCGGCGTAGGTAAAGCCATTAAGGACGTGGATATCGACGACAACGCCTTTAAGGGCATCGAGGCTATCATCAAAAGCATGACGCCCAAGGAGCGAACAAATCCTGAAATCCTTAATAACAGCCGTCGACAACGTATTGCGAAGGGCAGCGGAACCAACATCCAAGAGGTTAACAGACTGATAAAGCAGTTTGACCAAACACGAAAGATGATGAAGATGATGACCGGAACCAATATGGCGAAGATGGCCGGCATGGCGAGTAAGATGAAAGGAATGCCCGGAATGCCGAAACTTTAAAAACTAACTAAGAAATGATGCAGTTAATCGATGGAAAAGCAACTGCTACTGCCATCAAGGCGGAGATTGCCGAAGAAGTAAGGCAAATCGTTGCTAACGGAGGTAAACAACCGCACTTGGCCGCGGTGCTGGTAGGCCATGATGGTGGTTCGGAAACGTACGTGAAGAACAAAGTGATTGCTTGCGAGCAATGTGGCTTTAAGTCTACGCTCATCCGCTTTGAGGGAAACGTTACCGAGGCCGAGCTGTTGGCTTGCGTAGACAAGCTTAATAAAGACGAAGACGTAGACGGATTTATCGTGCAATTGCCCTTGCCTAAGCACATCGACGAGCAAAAGATTGTCGAGGCAGTGGATTATCGCAAAGACGTAGACGGTTTTCATCCCATCAACGTGGGGCGGATGGCCATCGGTCTGCCGTGTTTCATCTCGGCCACGCCGTTGGGTATCCTCACCCTTTTGCAGCGTTACGGCATCGCCACTTCGGGTAAGAAGTGCGTTGTGCTTGGCCGCAGCAACATCGTTGGTAAGCCAATGGCGCAGCTGATGATGCAAAAGCAATACGGCGATGCCACTGTTACGGTGTGCCACTCGCACTCGCCGTCGCTCAAAGACGAGTGTCGCGAGGCCGATATCATCGTAGCAGCCATCGGACGCCCCGACTTCGTTACGGCCGATATGGTAAAAGAGGGCGCCGTTGTTATTGACGTAGGCACCACGCGTGTGGAAGACCCCTCGCGCAAGGGCGGTTTCCGACTGAGCGGCGACGTTAAGTTCGACGAGGTTGCGCCCAAGTGTTCCTTCATCACGCCCGTTCCTGGCGGCGTTGGCCCAATGACCATCTGCTCGTTGATGAAGAATACCCTCTCGGCAGGTAAGAAAGAATTTTATAAATAAATATGGAGTGGATGGCGAACAAGGTTTCGTGCCTCGTCCGCCATTCGCAAAACGCAATGAATAGCGAGGATTATTACGAACAAGGCAATGCCTATCGCCGACAGGGAAATTGGCAAAAGGCATTGGAATGCTATGCGGAGGCCATAGAATTGGACCCCGAAAGTCCTGCGGTTCAAGCGCGGGAGATGCTCAACAGCATCTTGGCCTTCTACGCTAAGGATGCCCTTAATCCTTGAAAAACAAATTACTGCACATTGGCGACAACCTTTCGCCGTCGTTGCAAGTAAAGAAATTCAATCGCAACACATGCAGTTGCGACGCCACAACGAAAGTACTGCCCAGGGCAGCATATAAGAAAGAAGTTATGAACAAGATGATAAAAGGAGCCGTGGTTATCGACACCGACAGGTGCAAAGGATGCGACCTGTGCGTCGTGGCATGTCCATACGACGTGTTGGAACTGGCTCGGAAAAAGGTGAATGCTAGCGGATATGCCTACGCGCAGGCCGTGAAAGCCGAGGCATGTGTGGGTTGCGCTGCGTGCGGAACCGTCTGCCCCGATGGTTGCATCACCGTTTATAGAATGAAAGTGAAGGAGAATAAGTGATGGCAGAGCGTGAAGTCAGACTGATGAAGGGTAACGAGGCGATAGCCCATGCGGCTGTTCGCGCCGGCATTGACGGGTATTTCGGCTATCCCATCACCCCTCAAAGCGAAATAATTGAAACATTGGCCCAACTGCGCCCTTGGGAAACCACGGGCATGGTGGTGCTGCAAGCCGAAAGCGAAGTGGCATCCATCAACATGCTTTACGGCGGCGGTGGGTCGGGTAAGCGTGTAATGACCTCCTCGTCGTCGCCTGGTGTGGCCCTCATGCAAGAGGGAATATCCTATATGGCGGGTGCTGAAATACCTGGTCTTATCGTTAACGTGCAACGTGGCGGCCCGGGTTTGGGTACCATTCAGCCTTCGCAAGGCGACTATTTCCAAAGCACCCGTGGGGGCGGAAACGGCGACTACAATGTCATTGTGCTTGCTCCCAACTCGGTACAAGAGATGGCCGACTTCGTAGACTTGGCCATGAACTTGGCCTTTAAGTACCGAAATCCAGCCATGATATTAAGCGACGGTGTTATCGGACAGATGATGGAGAAGGTGGTTCTTCCGCCAATGAAACCTCGCCGAACCGAAGAAGAGGTAATAAAGGAGTGCCCGTGGGCATCAACAGGCCGCACGCGTGGCCGCGAGCCCAATATCATCACCTCGCTCGAACTGCGCCCTGAGTTGATGGAAGAAAAGAACAGGGCACTGCAAGCCAAGTACGAAGAGATACGCAACAACGAAGTGCGTTTTGAAACACTGCACACCGACGATGCCGAATACGTCTTCGTGGCGTTCGGCAGTGCGGCGCGCTTAGCCGAAAAAGCCGTAGAGCTGGCTCGCGAAGAGGGCATGCGTGTTGGGCTTTTCCGTCCCATTACGCTGTGGCCTTTCCCCGAACGGCAGTTGGCCAGCCTTGCACAAGGCAAGAAAGGCTTGCTCGTTGTGGAGCTGAACGCAGGGCAAATGGTGCAAGACGTGCGCTTGGCCGTTGAAGGAACGCTGCCCGTAGCCCATTTTGGCCGGCAAGGCGGCATCGTTCCCGAACCCGAAGAGATTGTAAAAGCGTTAAAGGAGAAGTTGCAATGACCACAGATATAATCAGTCCTGAGAACCTAGTTTACGCCAAACCGGCACTCTTGAACGACACAACCATGCACTATTGCCCCGGGTGTTCGCACGGCGTGGTGCACAAACTCATAGCCGAGGTTATCGCCGAGATGGGGATGGAAGAGAAAAGTGTGGGCATTAGCCCCGTTGGTTGTGCCGTGTTTGCCTATCGTTACATCGACATCGACTGGCAAGAGGCCCCTCATGGGCGCGCTCCGGCATTGGCAGCAGGTGTTAAAAGGCTTTGGCCCGACCGCCTTGTGTTTACTTATCAAGGCGATGGCGACCTTGCTTGCATTGGCACAGCCGAGACCTTGCACGCGTTGAACCGTGGCGATAACATCACCATCATCTACGTTAACAATGCCATTTACGGCATGACGGGTGGACAGATGTCGGCCACAACGCTGCTCGAACAGCCCACGGCCACTTGCCCCACAGGCAGAACGCCCGAACTTCACGGCTATCCCATCGACCTAACCAGCCTTGCCGTGCAATTAGAAGGCACGTGTTTTGTTAGTAGACAGAGTGTGGACACCGTGGCATCCATCAATAAAGCCAAGCGTGCCATACGCAAGGCATTCGAATCTTCGATGGCTGGCAAAGGCTCGTCGCTCGTAGAAATCGTGTCCACTTGCAGCAGCGGATGGAAAATGTCGCCCGCCGATGCCAACAAATGGATGCAAGATAACATGTTCGACCATTATAAGAAGGGCGACTTAAAAGATAGGACGAAAGAATGAAACACGAGATAATCATCGCCGGTTTTGGTGGCCAAGGAGTGCTTTCAATGGGAAAGATATTGGCCTACTCTGGCTTGATGGAAGATAAGGAGGTAACGTGGATGCCCGCATACGGACCCGAACAGCGCGGCGGAACGGCCAACGTAACGGTCATTGTAAGCGACGAGCGCATCTCTTCGCCCGTTCTGAGCAAGTACGACGTGGCCATTGTGCTGAACCAACCTTCGCTCGACAAGTTCGAACCACGCGTAAAGCCTGGCGGAATACTTATCTACGACGGCAACGGCATAGCCTCTCCGCCATCGCGAACCGACATTAAGGTGTATCGGATGGACGCTATGGACAAGGCTGCCGAAATGAAGAACGCCAAGGTTTTCAACATGATTGTACTTGGCGGACTGCTTAAAGTTTGCCCTGTGGTTAGCACAGAGGGCTTGAATAAGGCACTGTTTAAAACCCTTCCCGAACGCTATCACAACCTGATACCGCTGAATATGGAGGCTGTTGAGCAAGGTAAGCAAATCATTGCAGAACAATGATGCAGTGTGAAAACAACTACGTGTGTCATGTAGTGATGCAAGATAAAGCTAAATTTGAATTTCTGAGACACAGATAAACAACTTGATTTTTTTATAACTCTCTAATTTTTTGGGGGCCGGCTGCAGTGATGCACCCGGTCTTTTTTTGTTTGTATCACATGGAGAGAAGACTTTCCCCGTTTTATTTTGCGTTAGTCTGGCTTTCGCTTGCTTGTTGAATGCCCTGCAACCGCTTGCGCAGGCAGTTGTAAGCGCACACGTTCTCTGTGCCGTTGCCTATGCGCGTGTATGCGGAATAATCACTTTTTGTCTAGTTTTCGGCAAGATTTTTAACATTATGAGTGCCCTTTTTGTCCACCAATTGCCCGCCTTGCCGCAAAAAATCGATTCTCGCGGAGGTTTGTTTTGTGCAAAAAGGGGTAGCATGTGAATGCAAGAAAATGAATTTTTATTTGAAAAGGCCGCCATTTGCACCTGTTTCGGGGCTATTTGCTGCTAAATGAAGTGCGTTTTGATGCTAAATGCGGTGCATTTTGGTGCTAAACGCAGTGCAATATGCCGCTAAATGCAGTGCGTTTTGCTGCTAAACGCAAGGTAAAGTGCTGCTAAATGCAGTGCAAAATGCGGCTAAATGCGAGACGAAAAGCATAAAAATGCACAGCAATGGTATAAACAAAACCTTTTAGAGCCATGAAAAACATGGCTCGGAAGGGCAAAATAGCCGTTAAAATGTGGGGTTTTGGGGGTTAAAAGTGGGAAATTGGGGTTGAAAAAATACGAACTGGCAACCAAACTAGAAAGGCTAAATGGTGCAAAATGCAGGTTCTAGGCTTAAAAATGGACAACCCTCAAGACGTGAAAGGGTAAAAATAGTGGCTTTTTACCTACTTTTTAACCTATATTTTCGCTAGAACGGAGTGAAAATTAAAGCAATGTTGTAAAATAAAAGTAATAATTTAAGCTTTGTGAGTTGGTGAGTAGATAAGTTTGTTAGTTTTTGAGTTGATAAGTTTATGAGCGTTGTACGCGTTAGCTTTTTGAGCAGCTTAGACCGATGGATGATTAAGACAAACCGCATACTACCCACAAGCTAACTCTTTAATATCTGGTTCTACATGTTCGGTGTAAATGCCTTCTTTGTTTCATTTGTTATCAATTTTATAGCAGAACGAGGTCTGTACATATAGCCAGAGTGGCCGATGGTTTTTCGTTTTACCCCTATATCGCACAATACTTAACATTTCTTGCCCCACCTTTTCTGTATGTGTGTTTGCCCGAAAACGCAAAAAGTTGTACCTTTGTGCGGAAATGGAGCGTTCAGGAACAAATATATATCAACCCCATCTGTTATTGCGTAAAGCGTTAAAAGTCTTATCTTTGTGGTGCATGTTGGCCTTGTTGGCGGCGTGTAGCGCAACTAAATTCGTGCCAGACGAAAGCTACTTGCTTGAAAAAGTGGAACTGAAGGCCGACACGAAGAAGTTTAACGTGGCCTCGCTCGAACCTTATATCCGACAGAAGGCCAACTCCAAGTGGTTCTCTGTGTTCAAAATTCCCTTGGGCGCATACGCTCTTTCGGGGCGCGATACCACCAGATGGATTAACCGCACGCTGCGTAAGATTGGCGAAGAACCTGTGGTGTACGACACATTGCAGGCACAATTGTCGTGCAACGACCTGAAACTGGCCTTGCAAAACATGGGTTACATGAACGGCGAAGTAGACCTAACCACGCGAGCCAAGGGCAAACGCCTTACGGCCATCTACACTTTGCACCCCGGAAAGCCCTTTTTTATCAACTCGGTGCGTTATGATATACAAGACTCTGTTATCGCCCGAATGCTCGATTTGGACAATCCAGCCCGCCAAGAGCTAAAAGCAGGCGACCCTTTTACCGTTACGCGGCTCGAAGAAGAACGCAAACGTATAACGCGCGTGCTGTTGGATAGCGGCTATTACCGTTTTCATAAAGACTTTATTCTGTATGGGGCCGACTCTACCGCAAGTAAAAATCAAATCAACTTGATGCTCCACCTGCTGCGTTACCGTCCCAACAGCAATGCCCCCGAAACGTTGCATCCACGTTATAGCATACGTAACGTTACTTTTTCTAGCAACGATAGTGCTGCGATACACTTGCGACCGGGCGTGTTGCGCCGAAGTACACTTATTAAGCAAGGCGATCTTTTCAGTGCCACGCAGCTGCAACGCACCTATGGAAATTTCGCTCGCATGCAGGCCGTACGCTATACCAACATCCGTTTTACCGAAGTGCCCGACACCACTTTGCTAGATTGCGACATCAATATCAGTACCAACAAGCCTTCCTCCATTTCGTTCCAGCCCGAAGGAACCAACACGGCCGGCGACCTAGGGGCGGCAGTTTCGGTTACGTACGAAAACAGAAACCTTTTTAGGGGCAGTGAGTTGTTGAGCATCCAGCTACGTGCCGCATACGAGGCCATTACGGGATTGGAAGGCTATCAAAACAAAGACTATCAGGAGTATGGCGTGGAAACAAAGCTTACCTTTCCCCAATTTGTTGCCCCTTTGTTATCGCGTACGTTCCGCAGGCGCAGTGTAGCCACCAGCGAATTGTCGCTTAATTGGAACCTTCAAAACCGTCCCGAGTTTCATCGGCGCGTGTTTTCCACGGCGTGGCGATACCATTGGAACGAACCTCGCCACCACATTTCTTACCGATACGACTTTTTCGACATCAACTACGTGTACATGCCGTGGATAAGTTCGCGTTTCAAGGCCGACTATTTAGACAATGCCACGAGCCGAAATGCCATTCTTCGCTACAATTACGAAGACCTTTTTATCCTTAAAATGGGATTTGGCTTGGCCTTTAACGATGGCGAAAATGCTTTGAAAGTGAATGTAGAGTCGGCCGGCAACATGTTGCAGGCGGTGTCCAAGCTGTTTCGCTTGCCGCAAAATGCCAACGGAAAATACACCTTGGTGAACATTGCCTATGCACAATACGTGAAGTTTGATGTTGATTTTACTCGTCTTTTCCAATTCGATGAGCGCAACTCATTGGCCTTCCACGTAGGACTTGGCGTGGCCTATCCCTACGGCAACAGCACCATTTTGCCGTTCGAGAAACGCTATTTCTCGGGTGGGGCAAACTCGGTGAGAGGTTGGCGAGTGCGCGAATTGGGGCCTGGAACGTTCAAAGGAACGGATGGGCGTATCGACTTCATCAACCAGACGGGCGACATGAAACTGGATATGAACTTGGAATACCGCACGTTTTTGGGATGGAAACTGCACGGAGCGGTGTTTGTTGACGCAGGAAACATTTGGACTTTGCGCAGTTATGCCGAACAACCGGGCGGACAATTCCGCTTAGATCGTTTCTATCGACAAATCGCCTTGGCCTATGGATTGGGTTTTAGACTCAACTTCGACTACTTCATTCTGCGTTTCGACCTAGGTATGAAGGCCGTAAACCCCGCCTACGAAACTTCGCGCGAGCATTATCCGCTGCTATATCCCAACTTCAAACGCGATTTTGCTTTCCATTTCGCCGTAGGTTTGCCCTTCTAAATGGCGGTGTAGCTTAACGCCTTAATGTAAGGCGCAAAACATATTTAACGTGTGCCACTTGGCACTTATCTTAACGATGACAAGAAAAGAGCGATACAAATACATATTGGATTATTTTCGTGCGCAAGCCCCAGTTGTAACCACCGAACTTGAATTTGGCTCTGCCTTTCAGCTGTTGGTGGCTACATTGCTCAGCGCGCAATGCACCGATAAGCGCATCAATCAGGTTACGCCTGCTTTGTTTGCCCGTTTCCCAACGGCCGAAGAAATGGCCAAAGCCGAGGTGGAAGAGGTGTTCGAATACATTAAGTCGGTGAGTTATCCTAACGCCAAGGCCAACCATTTGGTGGCTATGGCGCGCAAGTTGGTTGACGATTTCAAGGGCGAAATGCCTAGTACGACGGCCGAACTGACCACCTTGCCTGGTGTGGGGCGCAAAACGGCCAATGTGATGCAGGCCGTTTGGTTCGACAAACCTAACATGGCGGTAGATACGCACGTGTTTCGCGTGAGTCATAGAATGGGTTTGGTGAGCAAGAAGGCCACCACACCATTGAAAGTGGAGCAAGAATTGCTGCGCCACATACCCAGTGTGGATGTGAATAAGGCACACCATTGGCTGCTGCTGCATGGCCGATATGTGTGCGTAAGCCGAAAGCCTAAATGCGAAGAGTGTGTGTTTAACGACATTTGCCCCAAGCTTTTGGAGGGCTCGAAACTTGAATAAGGGTGAAAAGGTGAAAGAGTGAAAGGGTGAAAAGGTGAAAGGGTGAAAGGGTGAAAGGGCGAAAAGGTGAAAAGGTGAAAGGGTGAAAAGATGAAAAGATGAAAAGGTGAAAGGGTGAAAAGGTGAAAAGATGGCTGACGCCCTCTAAAGTTGTCTAGCGGTTTCTAGATTTCTAGTTCATTCTAGTTTTCGGATAAGTCCGACTGGTCTGACTGGTCTGACTGGTCTGACTGGTCTGACAAGTCTGACAAGTCTGAATGATCTGAATGGTCTGACCTATCCTAGCAGCAAGAAACGATGATTTTATAATCAAGCTTTTATACGAAACGAATAATGTAAAAACAAATATAATGAGGGCTAGGCGATTATCGTTTCTAGCTTTTACAAACAAATAAATTAGAGAAAATGGACATTAAGCGTATTTTAAACTATTTGGCCGAGCTGTCGGCGAACAACAATCGCGATTGGTATCAGGCACATAAGGATGAATATACGGCATGTAGGGCCGACTTTGAGGAGGGTGTTCGCCAAGCTCTCGCTGCCATTTCGTTGTTTGATAGCGAGATTAGTCACCTGCAAGTAAAGGATTGTGTGTATCGTTTTAACCGCGATACGCGTTTTTCGGCCGACAAATCGCCATACAAAAACCACTTTGGCGCATACATGTGTGCCAAGGGTAAGAAGGCTTTGCGCGGCGGTTATTACTTGCATGTGGAACAAGGACAATGCTTATTGGCCGTGGGCGGTTATTGGTTGCCTACGAATATCCTCACTTCGTGTCGCAACGAGATTATGGGTAACATTGATACATGGCGTGGCATTGTGGAAAATAAGGCTTTTGTGGATTTGTTTGGCAGGCCTAACGAAACTAAATGGGGTGAAGGGACGCGCGGATTTGGGCTGGATTCGCTTAAAAGCGCACCCAGTGGATTTCCCCGCGACTATGAGTTTATACAGTATCTGCGCATGAAAGACTATTGCGGATGGGTGAAAGTACCCGATAATTTCTTTGAAGGCGATGGCTGGATAGACGAGATGACGCGCATATTTAAAGTGGGTAAGCCCATGATGGACTTTATGAATAATGTGATTGACGATTATGAGTAGGGGGGGGGTAAAGGCCACAACCAGCCTCATGCCACCCTACAACTGGCCTCACGCCACCCCACAACTGGCCTCACCCACAACCCCTCTCCAAGGGGAGAGGGGCGTAATATGCCTTGCTTGCGTTGTTCAAAAACACGGTTTAGGAGAGTGCAAGGTGCTTTGTAGTGGCACTACAAACGTTTTGTACGGACACTACAAGATGTTTGTACGGACACTACAAGGCACTTTCTAGCGCGAGTACAAGGTGCCTTGTACTGATATATTGCTGCGCCTAGATGGAACGTTTACATCGTCAGCTCCACCACATAATCAATGTCTGTGGGCACTTTGTCCAAATGCAAAGTGATGCCATCGGCATGCTTGGTGAAGTTAACACGCTTGCCTGTGGCAAACTCCGTGGCCGACTTTGGCATGCGTTTGCCCAATGGCAAGTAAAGACCAGACTCTTGCAAGTCTAATATATGTATGTAAAGCTTGTTGCCGCGCTGCGTACTTACGCCCCAATGATGCGGTGCAACCAGTCCGCCACGCGTGCCATAGATGGTGTTACCATACTTAGACAGCCATTGGCCAATCTCTTTCAGACGAGCCACAGCCACAGAAGGGAGTTCGCCGCCTGGCTCCGGACCAACATTCAACAGCAAATTGGCATTCTTACCAGCTGCCCTAACCAACATTTGTATCAGTTCTTTGCCCGACTTATAATTGCTGTCTACCAACGAATAACCCCAATGGTCGTTGATGGTTTGGCACGACTCTAAGGGCAGACGGCTAATGCTTTGACCCGAAAGACCTGCCTTATTCTCGCCAGGAAGGTCGCGCTCGAATATCTGAATGTCTTCGCCTGCGAAGGGTGTATGGTGGTGATTGTTGGCTATTAAGCATTGGGGCTGCAGCTTATGTATCATAGCATATTGCTGCGGAAGTTCCCAATCGAAAGGCGTTGGGTCGCTATCGTGGTCCCACCAGCCATCAAACCAAATGGCACCAACAGGCCCATAGTTGGTCAGCAGCTCAGTAAGCTGCGTATTCATAAAGTTGTAGTAGCTCTTCCAGCTAGCTGCGTCCTTGGGCCTCCCCGTTCCTTTACCCGTTCTTCCTACGGGATAGTCGGTGCGATACCAGTCTAGATGCGAGTAATACAAGTGTAGCTTAATGCCTTGGCGTGCGCAAGCCTCGGCCATTTCTTTGATAATGTCGCGCTTAAAGGGCGAACCGTCCACCGAATTGTACGTGCTGGTGCCCGTCTTAAAGAGCGAGAAACCATCGTGATGGCGCGTGGTGATGGTTACATACTTGGCTCCAGCGGCCTTAATGGCCGCCACCCATTCGTCGGCATTGAAGTTTGAGGGATAAAAAGTCTGCGCCAGCTTGGGGTATTCCTTGTAGTTGATGTTGCGATTGGTCATCACCCATTCGCTTTCACCAATCATCGAGTACAGTCCCCAATGCAGAAACACGCCAAACTTTTGGTCTTGAAACGCTTCGCGCGCGGCAAGGTTTTGCGCTGTTGGCACATAGTTGGAAGACGCGTTGTTGTTTTGTGCCACCGCCCCAACGAAAGAAAGCAGGGCAAAAGCAAGTAAGATTGTTTTTTTCATTGCGTAAGTTAGTTTAGACATACATGTATATATATAATATGGTGTAAGGGTTGTGGCCCATACGTTGTTTTAGTTGCAATTCTTAGGTTTTCGAGCCGTCATCGGCGTGCGCGATATGCAGATAAGTACACAGTTTAAACAGCTTGAAGGCCACAAGCGAAGGCTTGAAACCTATGATGCGCCGATGCAATAGGGGCATCAGCTTGTTTAAAACCGAACGCACTGCCCCATCTAGTCGCCATCGGCGCAAACGTCGTTCAAGCCGAATGATGGGCGAAAAGTCGGCCAACTCGGTACGAAAGGTGTAGAGGGTGTGAAGCCCTTCGATGGTTTTACCCACAAAAACCACGTTGCTATCGTAATGGTTAAAGCCAACAGGGTTGTCGATGTGGGCCACCTCAATGCCTTTTTGCGCCAAAGACATACCCCAAAACACATCTTCGTAGCCGTAGGTGAGAAAGCGACTGTCGAACGGAATGGCCTGCATGACGCGCTTTGACACCAAGATGTTAGACGTATTGAGGTTTTGATTGGGGCGTTTGGCGCGTTGTTGCGGCGTAAACTGCCGTTCGGCGGCTTGCTCATAGCGCACTTTCAGCAACCTTTCGTCGTTCCATGCACCGCCATGCGTAGTGTTTCCTCCGTAAACCACGCCCCATTCGTCGGGTGTTTGCAAATAACGCTCCACAAAGTGGGGCGAAACCACGCGCATATCGCTGTCTATAAATAGCAGCCAAGGCATGTTGGCCATGTCGGCCAAGTGGTTTCGGATAGCCGCGCGCCCCACGTTTTCCTCACGAACGATATGCTTACAATGGCTCAGTGCCGTTATTTCGGCATTTTGGGCGATGTCGTCGGGCTGGTCACTGCCGTCTTCGGCTACCACTATTTCAAACTCCAAGCCACCCATTTCGCTTGCCTGCCTGTGCAGTTCGCGCACAAGGGGCAAACAAACGTAGTTGTAGGTGGGGATGAGGATAGACAGTTGCGTTTTCATTCTTGTGCTTACTACTGTTACGATGGGACATTATGGAAACGTACTTGGGCTAGGTAGCCATTAGCTAAGCGCACAGCCGCTCCCTATGTCTATGCGTTACTTGCTGGTTTGTTGGGTTTTCGGCGATTATGACCATTTCTCGAACGGCCACTCTTGCCGCCTTGGGCATGTTGGTTGGCGGGTTTCGCGTTGCGATTGCGCCCTCCACGCGGTTGTCCGTACTTCTGTCTACCACCGCGCGAACCTCTCGCACCTCCTTTTTTCGGTGCACGCAATGCTGTTTTATATTCGGGACCATCGCCTATACCTTCGGGCAACGGCACCTTTTCTATTTCTTTTTCCAAGAAACGCTCAATCTGTTGGAAGTAATAAACGTCTTGGTCGCTGATAAGTGTAATGGCAACGCCATCGCGTTCGGCACGTGCCGTTCGGCCAATGCGGTGCACATAGTCTTCAACATCGTGCGGAACATCGTAGTTTATCACCATCGTGATATCGTCTATATCAATGCCGCGCGACAGTATATCGGTTGCAACGAGCACGTCGGTTGCGCCACTCTTAAACTTAAACATCACCTGGTCGCGTTCTTCTTGCGAAAGATCCGAGTGCATTTCGTCGCTGTTTATCTTCATCCGCACCAAGGCGCGGTTAATTTCCTTCACCTTTTGTTTCTTGCCCGAGAAGATAATCACGCGGTTAAGGTTGCCTGCCTTAAAGATGTCTTCCAGCACTTTAAGTTTCTGCGGCTCGTAACAAAGGTAGGCTTTCTGCGCTATTTTCTCGGCTGGCTTGCTCACAGCGAGCTTAATTTCAACGGGATTTTTCAGCAAAGTCTTGGCCAACTGCTCTATTTTAGGCGGCATGGTGGCCGAGAACATGATGGTTTGGCAGGTTGGCGGCAGCTGCTTGGCAATGGTCATGATGTCTTCCGAGAACCCCATGTCGAGCATACGGTCGGCCTCGTCTAACACAAAGAACGACACTTTGCTTAAATCAACATTGCCCAACTGTATGTGTGAGATGAAACGACCAGGCGTTGCGATGATAATGTCGGCCCCCAAGCGCAGCGACTTTATTTCTTGGTCGTAGCGGTTGCCGTCGTTTCCGCCGTAAATGGGCAGACTGCTCACGCTGTCTAGGTAGTAGCCAAACCCTTGCATGGCCTGATCAATTTGTTGTGCCAACTCTCTTGTGGGCGACATGATGATGCAATTGATGGCATCGTGTGGGAAACCGCCATCGTCGAGCATCGACATGATGGGCAATAAGTAAGCGGCCGTCTTGCCTGTGCCTGTTTGTGCCACGCCCAAGATGTCTTTTCCTTCTAGAATCTGGGGTATGCAATGTTCCTGAATGGGGGTACACGTCTCGAAACGCATATCGTAAAGTGCGTCGAGAACGTTGTCGTTTAAGTCTAATTCTTCAAATGTCATGTTGTGTAAGGCACGTTTTCTTCTTTCCTGTGCCGCTGTTTTTTAATATGATAATCTTCTTGCCTTGGTTTGTTTGCTGGCTATTGGCTGCCTGCCTACTCGGCGTTAGTTGGGCGCGCTGCGGTAACAGAAGTAGGCCACAACAGCAAAGAGCAGGTTGGGGATCCACGCGGCGAGCATGGGAGGCGTATTGGCATTGACGGCAAACGTGGCCGAAACGGTTTGCAAGAGAATGTAACCAAAACTCAAAGCCAAGCCGATGCCGAGGTAAAGTCCCATTCCACCCTTGCGCTTACGCGACGAGAGCGACAGGCCGATGGTGGTTAGGATGAACGATGCAAAGGAGGCGGCGATGCGTTTGTGGTATTCCACCTCGTATTGCACCACGTTGCTGCTGCCCCGCCCTATCTGTTTGGAGATGTAGGAAGAGAGTTCGGGATTGGTGAAAGTCTCTTGTTGTCCCTTAGAAAACACCAAGTCGGCTGGTTCCATCATGATGAGGGTATCTCGTTTGTCGCCGTATGTTATCTTCTCGCGCAAGGCTTTCATCTCGCGAATGCGCCAATTAGACACCTGCCAGTGGTATTTTGAATCGCTGATGGTGTCGTATTGTATTTCGGAGGCTGTCATGTGGCTCACCAATTTCTTGTTTTCAAACTTGTCTAGCGAAAAGCCATAGCCCCGTTTCGTCTTGTCGTCGTAGTGTTGTATGTAGGCAATCACGCCGCGGTCTACCTGCAACTGCACGTTCTGTGCCGACGTATTCTTCTTGCTGTTCTTGTACATCGACTCGAAGTTCTGCCTTATCACCGTGCCATGAGGTATTACATAACCGCTAAGATAGAACGAAAGACACGATATGAGCAAGCACGACACCATGTAAGGACGCATCAAACGATTGAAAGAAACGCCTGCGGCCAACATCGAAATGATTTCGGACGTGCCGGCTAACTTGGAAGTAAAGAAGATAACGGCAATGAATACGAACAGCGGACTAAACAAATTGGCGAAGTAAGGCACGAAATTGGCGTAGTAATCGAACACGATGGCCTTCAATGGCGCATGAAATTGGGTGAACTTTGCCAAATTCTCGTTCACATCGAACACGATGGCGATAGAGATAATGAGCAAAATCGAGAAGACGTAGGTGCCAATGAACTTGCGAATGATATACCAATCGAGTATTTTGAGGTAGCGCGTGGGCAACAATACGCGCAAAAAAGCCAAGCGGGCAACAAGCCATGCCACCCACTTTTGCCTCATACACCGTAGCCTCAACAGCTTGATAGAGCGTCTTATTTGCATTCGTTACATCGTTTTTGCGCTTTACACGCGTCGGTTAAGGTTGTCGATAACGCTGGCCTTCCACCGAACGAAGTCGCCTTGCTCGATGTGCATGCGCGCATCTGCCGTTAGTCGCAGGTAGAAAGCCAAGTTGTGGATGCTTGCTATTTGCATGGCGAGCAGTTCTTGCGCCTTAAACAGGTGGTGCAAGTAGGCTTTCGAGTGGATGCGGTCTATCTCGCAGCCGTCGGGATCGATGGGCGAGAAGTCGTCTTCCCACTTTTTGTTGCGCATATTCATCGTGCCTTGATAGGTAAACAGCATGGCGTTACGCCCGTTTCGGGTGGGCATCACACAGTCGAACATGTCTACGCCACGTTCAATTGCTTCGAGAATGTTCTGCGGTGTGCCTACGCCCATGAGGTAACGCGGCTTGTCTTTGGGCAAAATTTCGTTCACAACCTCAATCATTTCGTACATCACCTCGGTTGGTTCGCCAACAGCCAGACCGCCAATGGCGTTTCCGTCGGCGCCTTTGTCGGCCACATGCTTGGCCGCTTCTTGGCGAAGGTCTTTATAAGTGCAGCCTTGCACGATGGGAAAGAGGCTTTGCTGATAGCCATACAGCGGCTCGGTTTCGTTAAAACGCTTGAAACAGCGGTCTAACCAGCGTTGGGTTAGGCCCAAACTTTTCTTTGCATAGGCGTAATCGCTATTGCCCGGCGGGCACTCGTCGAATGCCATCATGATGTCGGCACCTATTATTCGTTCGGTGTCCATCACGCTTTCGGGCGTAAACACATGCTTGCTGCCGTCGATATGCGAACGAAACTCGCAGCCATTCTCGGTTAATCGGCGTATGCCTGTGAGCGAAAACACTTGGAATCCGCCCGAATCGGTAAGTATAGGCCTATCCCACGTGTTGAACTTATGCAGTCCGCCTGCCTTTTTCAGCACGTCTAATCCCGGACGAAGGTAAAGGTGATAGGTGTTGCCGAGTATGATTTGCGCCTTCACCTGCTGGCGCAGTTCGCTGAAATGCACACCTTTCACCGACCCACATGTGCCTACGGGCATGAATACGGGTGTTTTTATTTGTCCGTGGTCGGTGGTGATGATGCCCGTTCGGGCGTCCGATGCCGTATCGGTATGTTGCAATTCAAATTTCATCTCGCTGTCAATCCTTTTTCTTCTCTTCCTCTATGTCGAACTTGATGGCGTTTTCCACCACCTCGTTGGTCAGTGCAAAGTCCCAAACGTCTTGCACATTCTCCACGTAATGGAACTTAACGCCCGTGAGATATTTCTCTGGAATTTCTTCTATATCTTTCTTATTGGCGCGACACATCATTATATCGGTGATGCCTGCGCGCTTTGCTGCCAATATCTTTTCTTTTATTCCGCCCACGGGCAGCACTTTTCCGCGTAGCGTTATCTCGCCAGTCATGGCGGTATTTTTGCGTACTTTGCGTTGGGTTAGTGCCGAGGCGATAGACGTGGCGATGGTGATACCAGCCGAAGGTCCGTCTTTTGGGGTGGCTCCTTCGGGCACGTGGATATGGATGTTCCATTGGTCGAACAGGCGATAGTCAACACCAAGTTTGTCTACATGGGCCTTAACGTACTCCAAAGCGATAACGGCCGACTCTTTCATCACGTCGCCGAGGTTGCCCGTAAGTGTCAGTTTCGCCCCACGACCTTTGCTCAACGAGGTTTCGATGAACAAAATTTCGCCGCCAACGCTTGTCCAAGCCAAGCCCGTAACCACTCCGGCATAGTCGTTGCCCTGATAGATGTCGCGGTAATAAGGCGGTTTGCCCAGCAGTCCTTCTATCTCGGCAGGCGTTATTTTGGCAAAAGGCAACTCGCCGTTAAGTGCCCGCAGGTAGGCCATCTTGCGCAAAGCCTTGTCTATCTGCTTTTCAAGTTGCCTCACACCACTCTCACGAGTGTATTGCTCGATAATCTTTTCCAGAGCCGCCTTGTTGAAGTTGGGTTTCTCTGTGGCGTTTTTAGCCAAGCCCGTGTTCTGCAATTCGCGCGGCACAAGGTGGCGTTTGGCAATTTCTATCTTCTCTTCGGTGATGTAACCGCTCACCTCGATAAGTTCCATACGGTCGAGCAATGGGCGCGGAATGGTGTTGAGGTCGTTGGCAGTGGCAATGAAAAGCACGCGCGAGAGGTCGAAATCAACGTCGAGATAGTTGTCGTGGAAGGCATTATTCTGCTCTGGGTCGAGCACTTCGAGCAACGCCGACGAGGGGTCGCCGTGCAAAGTGTTCTGCGTTACCTTGTCTATCTCGTCGAGAATAAACACGGGATTGGACGAGCCTGCTTTCTGTATGCTCTTGATGATGCGGCCGGGCATGGCGCCAACATAGGTTCGGCGGTGTCCGCGAATTTCCGATTCGTCGTGCAATCCGCCCAACGACATGCGCACATACTTACGATTCATGGCCGTGGCGATGCTCTTTCCAAGACTGGTTTTGCCCACTCCGGGAGGTCCGTAAAGGCAAATGATGGGCGATTTAAGGTCGCCGCTAAGCTGCAACACGGCCAAATGCTCCAAGATACGGTCCTTCACCTTTTCCATTCCATAGTGGTCGTGGTCCAAAACCTTTTGGGCACGCTTGATGCTGAGGTCGTCTTTGGTGTATTCGTTCCACGGCAAGCCCACCATTGTCTGCAGATAAGTGAGCTGTATGCTGTAATCGGGACTTTGCGGATTAAGCGTATCAAGTTTATCTAGCTCCTTATAGAATATCTTGCTCACCTCTTCGGACCACTTCTTACCCTTCGCTTTCTCCTCCAACTCGCGGTGTTCGGGCGAACCTTCGCCGTTGCCCAGCTCCTCCTTGATATTCTTTATCTGTTGTTGCAAGAAGTATTCGCGTTGCTGTTCGTCAATGTCTTCGCGCGTTTTCGAACGTATGGTTTGCTTAATCTGCAACAGCTGCATCTCCTTGTTCAGGGTTTTCAGGGCGATATACACGCGTTCGAGCGAGTTGTCGGCCTCCAACATGTGCATCTTATCGTTAAGGTCGAAGGGCATGTTCGAACAGATGAAGTTGGTGGCGATAACGTCGTGGTGTATGTTTGCTATGGCAAACTGCGCCTCGTCGGGCATTTCCTCGTTCATCTTGATAAATTCCACGGTCTGACTGCGAAGGTCTTCCATGGCCGTATGGTATTCGCTCGTGTCTTCGTCGATAAAAATTTCGGGTTTCTTAGTGGTCTGCGCCACTAGATAAGGCTTGCGTTTCACCACGTCTTCTAGCTGGCAACGCCCCAATCCCTGCACAATGGCAGTGATGTTGTTGCCTGGCCCCGACATTTCGAGCACCCTAACCAACTTGGCATACACGCCTATGGGAAAGAGGTCTTTCTTTCCTGGCTCCTCAATGTCGGCGTTTTTCTGGCAGAACACGGCGAAAACCTGCTCCGGGTCTTTCTTTAACTTGTTTACAAGACTTACACTTGCAGCCCTTCCCACAAGTATCGGCGTCACCACACCGGGGAACAATACGAGATTACGAGTGGCCAAAACAGGTACCACATCGGGCGTAGGGGTGTCGAAAAGCGTGCTGATATCGCCCTCGTAGTCGGCAATCATTTGTATTGAAGTATTGTTTCTTCTGTCCATTTATTCTTCTTTGCTCTTTATTTAAGGCTACAAAGGTACGAATAAATCGTGAAACTAGGGCATTTCGCCCACATTAATAGCGAGTTCGACCACTTTGCCGAAATAAGATAAACTATCATTTTTAAAGCCAAAGATATAAATATCGGCTCATTCGTTTGGTTGTTTTGTAATTAAAACCTACCTTTGCCAACAGCTATTTATCAATAAAGCACGCATGACTAGGCCTACATCTGCACACGCAAACCTTCTTTACCACGTGGTGGCTTTCGTTACTGTGGCCATTTGGGGGTCTACATTCATCTCCACCAAGCTCCTTATTTACGCTGGTCTTTCGCCTGCGCACATCTTCACCTTGCGCTTTCTCATTGCATATGTGCTGATGTTGGGGTTCACGCTCGTTGGTCCGCGCAGGGCAGGAGGCCGCAAATTGCTGTGCAACAACCTTTCCGACGAGGGTTGCATGATGCTATTGGGCATCACGGGTGGCTCTGCATTCTTCCTGATGCAGAACGAGGCGTTGCGCTTTTCCACAGCCACCAACGTGTCGCTCATTGTCTGTTCGTGTCCGTTGTTCACTATGGTACTCATGCGACTGCTGGTACACGGCACGCGTTTAGGCTCTTTGCAGGTAGCCGGAACGCTTTTCTCCTTTGTAGGCATGGCCGCAGTGGTACTCAACGGTAAGTTTGTACTTCACCTTTCGCCGCTAGGCGACTTCCTTGCTTTATGCGCCTGCCTGGCATGGGCTTTCTATTCCATCATCATGAAACGCATGAACGAACGCTACGACAGCCTGTTTATCACCCGAAAGGTGTTCTTCTACGGTCTGCTTACCATGCTGCCTTACTACATACTGGTGCCGCAGATGCCGCCACTGCATGCCTTGACGCGCCCCGACGTTATCGGGCACTTGCTTTTCCTCGGCGTTTTGGGTTCGATGATCTGTTTTCTTACATGGACCTGGGTAATGGGAAAGCTAGGAGCCATGCGTGCAACAAACTACATTTACGTCAATCCCATCACCACCATTGTATTTGCATGGCTCGTACTTCACGAAACCATCACGCCCTATTTCGTTGTGGGAACGGTGTTTATACTCGTGGGATTGTTTCTTAGCAGCAAGGCAAAAACCACATGACAACACTTGGCACGCTCCTCATTTCGCTTTTTACACTGGTTCAACTCAATTGCGAAAATCTCTTCGATTGCCGTCACGACAGCCTGAAAAACGACCAAGAGTTTCTGCCCGAAGCCTATCGCCATTGGACTCCCTCGCGATATTGGAAGAAACTAAACCGCATTGGGCAAGAGATTGTGGCCTGCGGAGGGGAAGGAAAGCAATGGCGACTGCCCGACCTCGTGGCACTTTGCGAGGTTGAAAACGACAGTGTGCTGCACGATCTCACACGCCGTTCGCTACTTCGCACGGCTCGATACGAATATGTAATGACCCATTCGCCCGACCTTCGCGGCATCGACGTGGCCCTACTCTACTCTCCCTTTACCTTCGCACTTGTTAAAAGCTATGCCCTTCGCATAAAGCCGCCTACGGGCATGCGCCCCACACGCGACATTCTTTATGCCGAAGGCCTAACCTTTGGGGGCGATACGCTGCACGTTTTTGTGCTCCATGCGCCCAGCAGGGCTGGCGGCGAGGCAAACACACGCCCTTATCGCATGGCCGTGGCAAACCGGTTGTGCACCGCCATCGACTCGATTAGGCAAGGAACCCCGACGGCTAACATCGTGGTTACGGGCGACTTTAACGACTATGGCGACGCGCCTGCCTTGCGTTTGCTGGCTGCCAACGGCCTAATAGACGTGTCGGCCAACGCCATTGGCATTAACGGAGCGAAAGGAACTTATCGTTACCAAGGCGAATGGGGTAGCCTAGACCATGTTTTCGTTAGCCAAAAGATATGCGAAAAGGGCGTTTCCTGCCACATTTTCGATGCCCCATTCCTAATGGAAAACGAAGAAAAATATGGCGGGAAACGCCCTTGGCGAACCTATCAAGGCCCTAAATATCTTGGCGGTTTTAGCGACCATCTGCCCGTGGTGGTGACTTTCGGCATGCCCAATGCGGCAAGCAAACCCTGATATGAGGAAGAAAACTGCGCAACGCCGCTATAAATAAATATGGCTGCCTGCTAAAAGATTTGAAACAGCAAACATGGTATCAGGATGCCGACAAATAGAAAAATTGGTTTCACCTCTCACCAAAAGTAAGCCCCTTTCTGTTCTTCACAAGCGCGATATGGCGAACAGCCGATTGGGGTTAAAGGCGCAACTGGGTGAAACGTGAACGTCCTGCGCGTTTCGTTGCCCTATATCATTTACGTCAGTAAGGGCTTTAAATTGTTCTTTTCTCGTTACTCGAAAAGTGCGTTTTCTCGCCATGACAATGTTCGAGCAAGCTCGACATTGTTCATTTGGCTTAACGAAAACGTTCGTATCATTGCGCCCATCCTGTTTAGCCTTATCGCTTGTGCCGGCGCATAGCTGTTGTTCTTATCGCCGAAATCGCCTGTTAACGATTTGTCAAAACGGTAAACACATTTTACAAAACACGCTCTTCGGCCGAACCATTCTAGAAGAAAGTAACCGCTAAAAACCATATAAAATGCACCCAAACGAAGAAAATTCAGCAATTTTTGCGTGTTTATCCCCTCCGTTTTTGGCCATTTACTATGCTTTTGTATTTCTCTTTAAAGAAAAATTCTCCCAAATTTGCATCCGCAACTACTAGAAAATGGAGGTTAATCGCTAGTTGTTGCAACGCATTTTGCAGCAAAACACATCGCAATATGCACCAAAACGCAGTGCAATTTGCACCAAAATGCAATGAAATATGCGCCAAAACGCAGCACAATTTGCAGCAAAATGCAAGGTAAATACTGCAAAATGCAGCAAAAAGACCATAAAAAGCACTATTTTAAGTGCTATTTATAGGCTTTTTGACCATTTGGGATGAAAAACTGCTTGGTGGCGTTTGGTTGAGCACTTCATGTTGTTCTGCATCCCTAATACATGCTAAAAAGCATGCTTTTGCGCCTTATTTATCGTAAACATCAATAAGCCAGGCGGTTACAAACTTTAAAAATACGCGCGAAAATCCGACCAATGCTTGGAAATTTTACGGCGAGGGCACTCATAATGTTAATTTTTGGTATAAATGTTTTACAATATTATGGCCGTTATTCAGTGCCATTGCGTGCCTGTGTTGAATTTAATCCTTGTGCCAGTAAAAGAGCACTTACACGGAAGAACTTTTGGGATGAATGATAATCTGAAAGGGGACTTACTTTTCGAAAACGAAATCCGCAACGCCTATTGATGGGCATTGCGGATAGAGAAACCGAGCCGATTTGAAGTTTAGCAGCCAGCAACAATAAATAAAACGGCGCCAACCAACACAATAGGCAATGCACGTAGTAGCAGTACAAGGTACTTTATAGTCACCACACTAGGTGCTTGTTGCCCCAGTACAAGCCGCTTATAACCGCAATACAAGGTACTTTGTAGCACAATGTTCTGTTATCAACGTTCTTTCTTTGTGGCAGTTTGGGGGTCGTCGAACACCACTTTCGTCTTGTCGAAACCCAGCGAACGCAGCAAGCTAGTGAACTGTGCGCGAGCATTTTCCTCGGCCAACGCCATATTGGTAGGCGTTAAGCAGCGTTTGCGCATCATGGCATTAGCCTTATAATAAAGGCGATCGCGGTCGGCATCGCTCCATGTTCCCGTTGAGAAAAACGATTGCGTGCGCGCCTCGTCAATAAAATTATTGTCTAAAAGCTTTACGGGCGGTAGCGTAGCGCAAAGCGTGTCGCCCTGCATCGACAGCCAACGTGGGCGCGCCTCGCGCAGATTAACGCCCAAACGCAACGTACCATAATAAATACGCACCAACTTATCGTCGCCAAAGAAACCATATTTAACGGTGTCTACCAACTCTTCGTCGTCGATAGACAGAAATTCCCACTCGCCAATGGCCTCTATTTGTTGTATCTGGTTGGGCGTAAGGTCTATCTTATCGTTGCTCACCACGCTTATGCTGTTATCGGTTTTGCAGCGGCAAACAGCCACACAAATCACCACGAACGCCACAACCACCAAGGCCAAGTACAGCCAATAGCGGAAAGGAATGAGTGAAAGGAGGGAACGAAACTTACTCATTGCCACCCCTCCTTTCTGTATTGCCAAGCAAAAGGCGAGTGATGTCGCCGTAATTAAAGTCCTTACGGAAGTTCACCGTTATGTTTTCTTCCTTAAATCCCATCTGTGCCACCATCGGAATGATAACGTTGGCGGCGTTTTGGCGTGCCTGTTCCATTACCTTCATTTGCGGAATAGACTTCACAATCGACTCTCGGCCCTGCCTTTCGTAGGCCGTGAGCTCGGCATCGGTGAAGTTAGAACGCGCAAAGTCCACGTATCGCTTAATGCCTTTGTTGTCTATGCGCGTGCCAGTGAGTTCCACTTGTGGGTCGGGAAGGGTTATTTCAATGCGGTCGCCGCGTCTGCGTACATTGTCTTCGCCAAACTTTCCGAAGTCTACATACGCCTTCAAGGTAGCCTCCATAGGTATGGCCACCTGCCGTTTGCTTAGTGGCAGGTTGATGTTGAACTTGTTCCCAAGGAACGAGCCCTTAATTGTTTTCTCGTCGTTGTGCGTGATAATCTTATGAACGCGTATCTCGGTGGTGTATAGTCGCGAACATTTTTTCAGTTGTGTCACCATCATCGGCACCGTGTCCACAGTTTCTTGAGCCGGTTCGGTCTTATCACCCGAACAGCCCAAGACTATAAAAGCCAGTGCCAAAGCCGTTAAAATAGTTCTGTACATGCGTCTGAATGTGTTACGTATGCTGCAAAGATAGTAAATAATGCGCACATCGTTTCGTTTTTTACACTAATTCTTCTTATCTTTGCGCGGTAAAAAACCTATAAGTAAATGAAACAACATCTTTTGGCCCTCGTTACCATGAGCGTGGCCATCTGCCTGTCTTCGTGTGGAGGCAAAAAAGAAAAGACCGACATCGTCGCGCGCAAACCCATCGTTGTGCGCGCCACTGAAACGCGTGCTATGGGCGACCATAGCGAAAGCCGAAAGGTAGAATGGATTGGGGCAAGCTACACCATAGACACCCAATTTAAGGCCGACAAGTCGCTACCCCTTATCAGCGACGGCGAACAAAAGTATTACGACAACCGCGCCACGGTGAAAATACTTCGCAAAGACGGCACGGTATTCTTTAACCGCACGTTCTCCAAGGCCGACTTCATCAACCAAATTGACGCCAGCTACAAAGGCGGTGCCTTGCTGGGCGTGGTGTACGACAAGTGCGACAATGACTACTTGTACTTCGCTGCCAGCGTTGGGTCGCCCGATAAGTCGAGCGACGAATACGTTCCACTTGTGGTTAAGGTTTCGAGATTTGGCGAAGTGAGCATTAAAAAGGATGCCACACTAGACACGCAAAGCGAAATGGGCAACAGCAACACGGCCGAAGAAGAGGAGGAAGGCGTATAGACGGGCGCGTTGCCCATGTGCAAATGCTGAACGCCTTATGTTTTTTATCGCCCAACGAGGTTGAAAGAAACATGGTTATGTTTGGCACAACAAACGTTTCTTGCAAACATTTTTTATCAGCACATACACAACCCATACTTTGCAAGTTGTGAATATAGCATATCGAAAGGCCCTATAAACCAAGCATTGAAAGCGGTTTATAGGGCCCATTTTTGTTGTTATCGGATGTTTGACGGTTTCAGGCTGGTTCGCCATTGATGATTTCCCTGAGTTGACTTCAATCTTACCGTTTGGTCTGATGAAACCTCCATACTTCGGAATAGTAGGACATTCCCCTTTAAACAGATGGAAGCCGAATTCGGGCGAGGCCTAGAAACCCGTCAAAAATGGCTTGCAGGAAGCTTTTAGCGTTTGCCTTTTCGCGACCAACCAAATTGAAGGCCGATGATAAACAACACCAATAAGACTTCACCCAAAGCTACAAACGAATCGCCAGGTATACGCAACCATCTTAATGTCTGCATGATATCTTGTTGCATGAACTCGGCCGACCTTGCCGACCAGTAAGCATTGGTGATGCTCTCGTGGGCTTGCAAGATGCCGATGGGCAAGATACTTACCACCGTCATCAGTAACAAGCCGATGTTTATGCACCAGAAGGCAGAGCCAATAAGCTTGTTGTTCCACTCGTAATCGGGATAAAGGCCGCGCAAAACAAATAGCATCAAGCCAATTCCCAAAATGCCATAGACCCCGAAAAGGGCTGCATGTCCATGAACGGCAGTGGTGTTCAGTCCCTGCAAATAATACAAGGCAATTGGCGGATTGATGGAGAAACCGAAGATACCTGCACCCAAGAAGTTCCAAAAGCACATCGCAATGAAGCAGTATATCGGCCACTTGTAGGACTTTATCCAAGGCGTGGAACGGCTTAACTGGTAGTTATGGTACGCCTCCATACCTATAAGTACGAGCGGAACAAGCTCCATCGCACTGAATGTAGCCCCTAGTGCCAGCACAGCCGTTGGCGTTGCACTGAAATACAAGTGGTGGAAGGTTCCTAGGATGCCACCTGCAAGGAACACAATGGTGGAGAACAACACCGAAATCGTGGCACTCTTTATCTTTAGCAGCCCCAAGCGGCAGAACAAGAACGATGCAACCACCGTGGCGAACACCTCGAAGAAGCCCTCAACCCAAAGATGAACCACCCACCAACGCCAGTATTCGGCAATGGCCATGTGGGTTTGGCGACCATACATCAAACCTGCGGCATAGAAGAAAGCAATGGCTAACGAGGCAATCACAAAGAGAATAAGCAAATGGCGGCTTTCGTCCTTACGCTTGAGCGCGGGAATGAGGGCACGTATCATTAAGAATAGCCAAAGAACTAGCCCCGTAAGCAACAAGATCTGCCATAGGCGACCCAGCTCTACATACTCGTATCCTTGATGTCCGAACCAAAAGTTCTCTACCAAGCCGAGCTTCTGCATCACTCCGAACCATTGGCCAGCCAGCGAACCTGCAACAACGAACACCAATGCGCCAAAGAGAACGTTAACACCTAAGGCCTGATATTTGGGTTCGACACCCGAAACAGCCGGAGCAATGTACAGACCCGTAGCCAACCAGGACGTTGCAATCCAAAGGATGGCTAGCTGAACGTGCCAGCTACGCGACACGGCATAGGGGAAAATATCTTGTATGGGCAAGCCAAAGAAGGCATCACCCTCTACGCCGTAATGGGCGGTTATCACACCCGAAATCATCTGAACCAACATCAAAGCGCCTACCACCCAAATGTATTTCAGCACGGCACGCATGGACGCAGTGGGTTTAAGCTCCCTCATCGGGTCCGTTTCGGGCGCCTTCGACACATGCTCCTCCTTATGCTGTGCATAGTAGTAAACCAAAATTCCCACACAGAAGAGCAGCAACAACACACTAAATCCCGACCAGAGATGCAGCGAGGTGGGTGCAATGTTGCCTATTACGGGGTCGTGTGGCCAGTTGTTGGTATAGCTAACGTCGCTGTTGGGCCTGTTGGTTACACATACCCAGCTAGACCATGCGAAGAAAGCGTCCATCTTATCAAAACGCTGTTCGGCCGAAAGACCGCCTACTGCCTCAACAGATTTCTCGCGCATGGCATACGCATTGCGCAACTTAGCCATAGAGGGGTCGTTCAAGAACAGCTTAGCATAATAGTTATGTAACTGTTTGGCCACCCTAGCGCGCATGTCGCTAAAAGTGATAACGCCCGTTTGCGCATCATAAGTGTTCTTACGGAGTTCTTCTTGCAACAGCACCTTGTACTTAGCCTTGTCCGCTTCGGCCAACTGGGCATACACCTTACCATCTTTCTGGGCCAATTCGGCTAGCATCAGCTCCGACTCCCGATGCAAATAGTCGGCCGTCCAATCAGGGGCAACGTATGCGCCATGCCCCCAAACGCTACCAACTGTCTGGCCTCCGATAGATTGCCAAACGTTCTGTCCGTCCTTAATATCTTGTCCTTCGAACAACGTTTCGCCACTCTCAGTCACCACCTTGTTGGGAAAAGGCGGCATCTCTCTGAAAATCTCAACGCCATAGAAGCATAAAACGGCAAACGACCCTATAATGACCGCCGCCAAAGTCAACCATAATTTCTTTGGTGTCATGTTCTTGATTTTAGTTAATGTTCAGTTTAAATCCTTACAACTTATATTAGATTAGGGCATACCACGCCCTTCTCACAATATAATGAACAACAATGCGTGTGCCATAAGTCCGCAAAGCATACCCGAAAGAAAAGAAAAAACTACATTAGGTAACATTTGTTGCTTTTGCGCAATGTGCATTGGGTAACAAATGTAACCGATAAGTGTGACGCGTGAGTTATGCCACGCCACACAGCTTTTCAAGAAATTCCGTCCTCATAAACGAACGGCACCATCCCAACAAAAACATATATGCAACAAGCGTGCCATGAAAAAATCGAAGGAAACCACCTCGAATTAAACACAATAGTAAAGTTGCTGATACATTAAAGGCTACGCTTGTACCAGCCATACTATCCTACCTCAAACAAAGCATCATCAATCCGTTCCACCAATCTGTTCGAACCTATCCTTTCATCTTGTCAATACTAATCTATCTAGAAAATCTTATTGCTGTACACAACACCTGCTTATAGGCATTACGTTAGGACTTCCTGCTATTCATATTTTTGCGGACAGCAATTGTTTAAAATATGATGTGTATCACTCTTAAGCCGTAAGCAATAAGATAAGAGGGAACGATAATAAAGCAAAATGACAGGTATATACCAGATAACAGCAGAAAGACAGTGAAGAGCAATACAAATAAACGACAACTGAACCTTAGCGGAGATTTGTTAGAACATGCCGTTCCAAATTTCAATATTTAATTTCCCGGTGTTTACTTCTTTTATTCCAAGGAATCTCATCAATAAGCGAATCGTTCTTAAAGACCCGAATTTGGGCAATGTTTTCTTTCTTAGCTAAGGCAGTATCCCATTCTTCAAACTCGTCAAACAATTTTATATGCTTGAATTCTGCGGGTGTTAACTCAAAGCTTAACGTATCAGAAGGATAGTCAACCCTTATTGCGCGAGGCTTTCCCGGTTTTCCTGCAACCACCTTTAAATTGGAATAAAAGCGATGATAGAATAGAAAAAAGCCAACGGTTTTTCCAATAAACTCCCCATATTTACCTTGTTTGTGTACAGGATTGTAAGCAATTGGCTGCAAGGTCCTCGTTGTTGTATCAAGGCAAAGTTTCAATTCGGTAGGACTAACCACACGAACCTTCCACGCAGTTTCACCAAGAACCAATGTTGTATCGTTCTCAAATCTCCAACGTTCTGTCCAAAACAGGCATCGCTCAACATGCTCATGTAAGCTGTCTTGCGGGTCTTGGTCTAAGATTTTCCATGTCCCGTCTTTATTAAAATAGAAACACAAATGCCATCTTTCATCATTATCAAAATCTACATACCAAACCCGATACTCGTCTCCATAGAGAATATCGGGAAGTTTATCTCGCCCGTCTGCACAAGAAGCCATGAACCCTCCAGCAAGAGTAAAAGCCATTAACATTGTTGTAACCCTCATTGCTCGCATTAAAACTTTGCCGTCCATATATTTTAGAAAAGCTTGGTGGCACACAATTTCTAGTTTCTCGCTGGTCGAGAGAATATTAAGTAACTAAAGTTTCCCACCCTTTAAAACGCAGTCTTT
>NZ_KV815126.1:0-8911 GCF_001814145.1 Prevotella sp. HMSC073D09
TCCTAAGAGGGAATTAACTGAATTACCCTAATTACACTTTATAGTGACAGAAAAGATGGCCCTTAGTGCTATACGCACGATGCACTTAACATCCCCCATCCATGCAAAGTTAATATATTTCTTTGTTTTTTACGTTTCAAATCCACATTCTTTTTATCTTCACCGCATAACGATTGTCCAAGCCACCTTAAATAAAGGCTGCTGAGAATGTCTTCATATGGTTTTCCAACAGCGTAAATTGAAATGTTTTTTTGTATTACAAATAAGCCAAAACGGCATTATGAGACCACTTTCCCTGCAAGCCTCCTCCATCATTGTCGGCTCTGCACCACCGCATAAGGCTAGGCCTAATCCTGTAAAATAACATAAAATTAACGCTTTAAATTTGCTTTCACATGCAATATAATTGCACAAACAGAGTTTGTTACTATATAAAAGACTAACAACTATGATGATGAATGAGGCATTGCCAATAATCATTGCTTTTCTACTAAGCGTGTGTTTTGGGTTCGTTTTCATCCCTGGAATACTGAATTTCTGCAAGGAGAAGAACATCTACGACATACCTAACCAACGAAAGGTGCACAAAACGTTGGTGCCCCGACTGGGCGGTTTGGCGTTCGTTCCTGCCATAACCTTGTCGATAATAGTAGCTGTTGGCGTAATGAGCGTTGGCTTTACCGAACCAAAGATACAAGTAAGCCTATGGAGCATGGCATTCTTGGCCAGTTTGTTGCTGGTTTATGCCACAGGCGTTGTAGACGATCTCATTGGGCTTAACGCACACGTGAAGTTTGCTGTGCAGGTGGTTACAGCTTGCGCACTACCCCTTTGTGGACTTTACGTAAACAACCTTTATGGTTTTATGGGCGTACACGAAGTGCCTTATTGGCTGGGATTTCCCCTCACTGTATTCATCATCGTGTTTATAGACAACGCCATGAACCTTATTGATGGTATCGACGGGTTGGCCGCAGGTTTGTCTATTCTAGCCCTTTTGGGCTTTCTGTTCGTCTTCGGCAATGCACAACTTATACCATACGCCGTTATCGTGGCCTCGGCTATCGGCATACTGATACCCTACATGCGCTTTAACATCTGGGGTAAAGCCGAACAAAACCGCAAGATTTTCATGGGCGATTCGGGTAGCCTAACGCTAGGTTTCATCCTCGGTTTCCTCTTTGTGAAGTCGGCCATGCACAATCCACCGCTCATGGCGGCATCTCCCGAACGCTTTGTACTGGCTTATAGCCTGCTCGTTGTGCCCGTTTTCGATGTGGTTCGGGTTGTTCTGCATAGACTCCGCACCCGTCAGCCCTTGTTCTCTGCCGACAAAAATCACATTCACCATAAGCTAATGCGCTTGGGTATGACCCAGCATCAAGCCCTCATATTTATCCTTGGGCTTGCCATTGCCTATGTTGCCATGAACCTTTTGCTTTTCCCACTAGTCTCGATAACGGGTATCGTACTGATAGATGTGGCCACTTTCACCCTCTTTCAGCTTTTGCTTACTCGCAAGGTAGAACGAAAAGAATTGAAGATTGCAGCATGAAAAGACTGTTCGACCTCATCGTTTCGGCTCTTTGCCTCGTGATTTTCTCACCGCTTATCTTGCTTTGTGCCATCGCCATAAGACTAGACGATGGCCTACCTGTTATCTATACGCAAGAGCGTATCGGGCGTAAAGGAAGGCCTTTCTTTATCTATAAGTTCAGAACAATGCGCATGGATGCCGAAGAAAACGGCCCTATGGTACTGGAAGTAGATGGCGACGACCGACTTACACGTGTGGGTAAGTTTCTTCGCGAGCACCATCTCGACGAGTTGCCGCAGCTTTGGAACGTGTTTAAGGGCGATATGTCTTTCATTGGACCACGCCCCGAACGCCGTTTTTACATCGAACAGATTATGGCAAAAGATGCTCGTTACGAACAACTTTACGCCTTACGCCCAGGTGTAACGTCGTATGCCACGCTATATAACGGTTATGCCGACAGCATCGAAAAGATGCTTAAACGCCTGGAACTCGACTTATACTACCTGCAAAACCGCTCTTGGTGGATGGACACGCGCATTTTAGCCTGCACGTTCTTTAAGATTGCGGGCGGTAAGAAATTTTAGTTTCCTCTCCTCGGCAGCCCTCCTCGGTTTCATCTGCCAGCCATCCTTTGTTTCGTCCGCAAACTTCCATCGGCTTAGTAGGCCACAACTTATTCCAAATAAGTAGCATACTAACTAGCAACCAGCACATTCCCCACCCATCTTCTTTGTTAAAAGAACATCTCGCGGCAAAACTCCACTTTATTTTGCCTGCAAATAAGATTGAAAAATCGTAACTTTGCAATTACACAACAATCTAACCCCACGTATGCAAAAGTTCATATCCTTAACATTGATAACACTTTCGTGTCTTTCATCTTATGCTCAGGTGGAACAACAAAGTTCGTTACCCACAAAAGAGGACACAACAGCCATAGACAGTGCCGACTATTGGAGAAAACTCGACTTAAACGAGGTTATAGTCATTGCCGAAAAAACGGTGATTGACCACAAACCCGACCGCATAGTGTATTACACAAAAAACGACCCATATGCAAAAGGGCTAAACGGAGTGGAAGTAATGCGTCGTCTTCCGCGTGTGTCTGTCGTAAACGAAGCAGTAAACGTTGCAGGTAAAGCCAACGTTCGATACATCATTGACGGGCGATTGCTGGAAACTTCCGAAAGCGAAACCTTGATGAAACTAAAATCCCTGCGTGCAGACAACATCGAACGAATAGAACTTTTCACCCTAGCTCCTGCCAAATATCCTGCTGCCGACAACGTGTGTTATATCGCCATCAAGACAAAACGTGACGAAACACTTGGTGTAAGTGGCAACGTGGACGCCAATCTCATCGTCAAAGAAAGCCTCAATAGCTATTTTGGAGGCGGCATTAGGCAAGCAACAAAACGCGTGGACTACTCCATAGACCTTAATTTCAACCGAAACAAGGGTATCAACGACATCATTAGAGAGTACACTTTTGCCGACCACATTAAGCAGTCGCAACGTAGAAACGATTTCACCAACAAGCTTTTTAACCTTAACGCCTTGCTGAAATACAGGCCAACCGCTACAATTGAAACAGGCCTTATGCTTAACCTTGGCACAGAACGACTGAAAAACGAATTACAAGACCTAACCATCGACCGCGGACTTAACTTTCGTTCGCATGCCCATTCACCATCCAACCCCATTAATGCCACTACTCTAACAGGGTATGCCGATTGGAATTTAGACAACAAAGGCAAACTGTTGAGCCTAACATACAACTACTTTAACAAGGCAACCAAGTCCACCTCGCACATTAGCACCACCGAAGGCGCATCGTCATCGATGATGAACAATTCAGGAAACAACAACTACAAGATACACGCTGTCAAGCTAGACGCTACACTCCCTTTCAATGCCGCCAACATGGAAATAGGTGCAGCCTATACGTCTATTAGCAACACATCTGCCATAAGCACAGAAACTCTTACAGGTGGTGTGTGGACTAAGCTACTAGGACAAAACAATAACTTCCGTTATACAGAGAAAACAAACGCCGCTTACGTAAGCCTTTCGAAAGATCTTAGTCCCAAATGGTATGCTCAAGCTGGTCTTAGGTTCGAGCACACCCACCTTACGGGAAGGAATGTAGCCGAGCATAACAAGCAATCTTACAACCGTCTTTTCCCCACACTCAACCTAAGTTATAGGGCGGAAACAGGCTATTCCCTATCCGCTGCTTATTCCATGGGGATTAACCGACCACGATTTAGCGACCTTAACCCATTTAGATACTACACCACAACTACCGATTACGTATCGGGTAACGCCTATTTGTCGGCAAGTATCACTCACAATGCCGAACTTTCTTTTAGCCATAAAGGACTGTATGCCGTTGCTTATGCCTACCAGTTGAAAGACGGCGTAGGCTATGTAACACGATTTACCCCAGACAACTCACAATACACAACTCCCCAAAACTACATCGACTATCGAAAATATGGTGTATATGCCAGCTATCAAAAGAACTTTACTGCATGGTGGAACGTGAAAGTGGGTGGTGAATTGTTTTATGCCAAGTCTCAATCTAGCATTGACGACAGTCAACCTTCCAACTCCACGAGTTGGAGTGGAAAACTAGAAGGAACTAGCGACGTCGCTTTCAACAGTCAACGCACGTTGCTTTTCACCATACAATATCTCCACATGTTTCCCCACGACGAAGATTTAGTTAGGTATAAAGCCCTTAGCTTACTCAACGCAAGCCTGCGTTGGCAACTTATTAACGGCCGTCTCCAATTAAACCTCTCTGCAAGTGACCCCTTCTTACAAAACATTACGCGAGCCATAAAACGCTATTCAAACTATAACGAATATACAGAAACTAACGCACATGTACGCAACGTATCGCTCAAAATAACCTACCTGTTCGGCGGAAAGAGTGTGAGAGATGTATATAAGGATAACAAAGAAACAGAGTCTAACAGAAGTTATTAGGCCGTTTTTCGGCGAAACGAA
Organism: Prevotella sp. HMSC073D09; assembly: GCF_001814145.1. Taxonomy (NCBI): domain Bacteria; kingdom Pseudomonadati; phylum Bacteroidota; class Bacteroidia; order Bacteroidales; family Prevotellaceae; genus Prevotella; species Prevotella sp. HMSC073D09. The sequence goes on from NZ_KV815126.1 coordinate 4,556, forward strand.
AGAAAGACTTCCTTTGCTAGCCGTTCCATTCCTTTTCATTGCCACCTTTTCTCAAAACCATTAATCTTGCATCAACTTGCTTTTATTACGTTTATTTTTTGTAAGTTTGCATCTATAATAACTAAACCTGTTTTTGCGATATGGAAATTAAAGACGGCCAAGGCACGACCAAAGCCACAGAAGTGCAAGGCCAAGATGTATTGAACCGCTTTTTTGAAGAACAATTGCAAGTGTGGCCCGACGCTCAACAGCGTTTCAACGACTTGAAGGGCGTATTGCTCAAAGCCGTAACATGCGCAGGCATGCCATTTTACGTGCAATGCAATCCTGCGCGCCTTGTTTCCACTGGCGCAAAGATTGATAAAGCAGCGTTGGCACAACGTCCCTGCTTTCTATGCGAGAAGAATAGGCCAGCGGTTCAAACGCAAATACCCATCGACAACGACTTCGAGTTGTTGGTTAACCCTTTCCCCATCCTGCCATTGCATTTCACCATACCCGCAAAAGTTCACCAACCGCAACTTATTCGCGAACACTATGGCAAAATGCGCAGAATACTTGAATGTTTCGAACACCTTATCGTGTTTTATAATGGGCCAAAATGCGGGGCATCTGCACCCGACCACATGCACCTGCAAGCAGGAACAGGCATCCATTTGCCCTTGCGCGACAACTGGGAACTGCTTTACAGCAATCGCCAAACACTGCTATCCTCACCCGACGGCTCTGAACTTGCAGCCATCAACAACTATGCTTGCCCAGCATTTACCATCGTGGGGCGCGACGCCAAGGCCGACAACACACTCTTCGAAACCCTTTATAAGGCTTTACCGCAACGCGAAGACGAAACCGAACCGATGTTTAACATCTTAAAATGGCGCGAAGGCGAAACATATATCACTGTAGTGATACCACGCGACAAGCACCGCCCTGCCTGTTATTCGGCCGAAGGAGATGCGCAAATGCTCATCAGTCCGGGGGCGTTAGACATGGCAGGACTGGTTATCACGCCCCGAAAAGAAGATTTTGAACGCCTAAACACGGCCCTACTTGAATCCCTATATAAAGAGGTGGGCATGCCAACCACAACTTTCGAAGACGTGAAACGGAAAATAATGAGGAGTTAAGGAGTTATGGAGTTAAGGAGTTAAGCCAAATGTCTGCGAGGCTTTAAGCATATTTGTTCGTAAATTAACGAGTTAACAAGTGGACAAGTTAACAAGTTGACGAGCTAACAAGTGGACAAGTTAACAAGTTGACGAATTGATAAGAGAACGAGATAACAAGCTGATAGTTCTTTTCACCAGTACTAGTTGACAAGTTAATAGGCGCAGCCATCTTTTCACCTTTTCACTTTTTCACCCTTTCACCTTTAAAAGCCCTTTCACCTTTAAATAACAACTTATGAACCCAGAATACAAAGCAACGCCCCAAGTATCGGTGGGCATTATGAACGGTACGGAAATTGTTTTCGTGCTAAACACGCCATATCAGGTTAACAACAGCGAAGCACAAGGCCAGCAAACGGTTTGCCTGAACAAAGGTCGCATTGTTTGGAACGGACAAGAATACGACCATCTTACCTTCGAACCAACTTCTGCCGAGGCCAACTTCTCGCTCCACAACGTAACCATCGGTGTTAATTTTCATTGGGAGCAGCAACAAACGCAAACCTTTAAGGGCGCACTGCGCTTTGTGATAGATGGCAACAAGATTGTGGCCATCAACCAATTGTCGGTAGAAAACTACCTGGAAAGTGTCATTTCTAGTGAAATGAGTGCCACATCAAGCCCCGAATTACTGAAAGCTCACGCCGTTATATCGCGCAGTTGGCTATTGGCACAGATACAAAACCGCGATAAGAAAACCACAACAACAGGTGCTGCGGCCTTTGTAATGAACGAAAACGAAATCGTTAAATGGTACGACCGCGAAGATCACACGCTCTTCGACGTGTGCGCCGACGACCATTGCCAACGCTACCAAGGCATAACTAAGGCTACAAGCAAGCACGTTGCAGAGGCTGTGCAGGCCACACGCGGACAAGTGTTGCTATCAGAAGAGGGGATTTGCGATGCCCGTTTTAGCAAATGCTGCGGCGGAATGGTAGAAGAATACCGCTATTGCTGGGAAGACGAAGACAAGCCTTACCTTAAAGTGGTGCGCGACTTGCCTAACCCGGCCGTAGACTTAGACCTAACCAACGAAACCAACAGCGAGGCTTGGATACGCTCTACCCCCGATGCCTTCTGCAACACACGCGATACACGCATACTATCGCAGGTGCTTAACGACTTCGACCAAACCACAAAGGACTTCTATCGCTGGCGCGTGGAATATACACAAGCGCAGGTTGGCGAACTGCTAAAAAAGAAATTGGGCATTGATTTTGGCCTGATTACGGCCTTCGAACCCATCGAAAGGGGTAAGAGTGGGCGTTTGTCGCGCTTGAAAATCGTTGGAACAAAGCGCACACTAACGCTTGGCAAGGAACTGGAAATACGCCGCGCACTTAGCGAAAGCCACCTTTATAGTTCGGCATTCGTGGTAGACGTGGCCGAACGTGATGCCGAAGGAGTTCCACTTCGTTTCGTCTTTACGGGCGCAGGATGGGGACATGGCGTGGGCCTGTGCCAGATTGGGGCAGCCGTGATGGGCGAAAAAGGGTACGCCTACCATGAGATTTTGGCGCATTACTACCCAGGAGCCGAACAAAAACGCCTCTATCCGTAGATAGATGCTTAAGGTTATGAGTTGTTGAGGTTGTTGAGGTTGCTGAATTGCTGAGTTGTTGAGTTCGTGAGGTTTTGAGTTGTAGAGCTCAATGTAGCACACGACAAAACGCACAAACTCAACAACGCACAAACTCAACAACTCACGAACTCATAACCTCACGAGCTTATAAACTCATAAACTAACATGACCACAAACAAAGAAACACCGTGGAGATGGGTGCCGTCAATATACTTCGGCACGGGAACAGCACAAGCCGCCATCGCCACACTTGCGCTTTTGCTCTACAAACAATTGGGATTGAGCAACGCAGAGATAACCCTCTACACGGGGTTGTTGTTTCTGCCGTGGCTGTTACGCCCGCTGTGGTCGCCGTTCTTGGGTCTCATTCGCACCCCACGTTGGTGGATTGTGTCCATGCAACTGATGCTTGGCGTTGCTTTGGGTGGCGTTGCTTTCACCATTCCCACAGCCCATTGGCTACAAGGCACGTTCGCTTTTCTAGGGCTATTGGCCTTCGCCTTAGCCGTTCACGAGACAGAAGCCGACGTGTTTTATCACGATACGGTTAAGGGCAGCACGCGTTCGGGCCTTTCTAGCATGCCAAACACATTCCGTTTGCTGGCCTTTATCTTCGTTCAAGGTTTCTTAGTGATGGTGGCAGGCAACCTACAACTGCTCTATCGCAATAGCATCAGCCTATCGTGGAGCCTTATTTTCTATTCCGTTGCAGGGCTTTTCATTCTTTCATGGTTATGGCACCGCACATCGTTGCCTAGTCCTTACAACGAGTCCATCCACCTTTTAAGGCGGCAACAGCGGCGCGAACAATTTGCAGAACGATGGCAAGAGGTAAAGAAAGACATCCTTTCGTTCTTCGCCCAACATCCACGCCAACAACTTGCAGCCGTGTTTTGTTTCACATTCTGTTTCTTATTGCCCGAAACGCTCACGTCGAAAGTGGCCATGCTCTTTCTTGTAGACTCCAATCACAATGGCGGACTGGGACTGTCGCCACAAGAATTTGGCCTTACTTACGGCACAGTGGGCGTTGTAGGACTTATCGCCGGCAGCGTATTAGGCAAGGCAATCATTGCCACAAAAGGCTTACGAACCATCGTTTTGCCCTTATCTGTGGCCATTTTACTGCCCAATGCACTTTATATTTTGCTTAGCGAAACACAGCCTACAAGCCTAGGCATTATTAACCTTTGCATCTTTATCGGACAAACGAACTTAGGTTTGGCCTTAGTTACCTATTGGACGACTTTGAAGTCCATCAGCAAAGCTTTGGGCAACCATACCGTTTACATCCTCCTTACATCCGTTTTGGCGTTGGCCCAAATGGTTCCCAGCATGCTTTCGGGTGCATTGCAAGAGTGGCTTGGCTACAACAACCTCTTCTTAATAGCCCTCGCATGCGGCATTCTCTCGCTAGCGGGATGCGTTTGGATAAGGCCCATGCTGCTAAACAAAAGCAAAGCCGATGCAGAAAACAACAAAAACATAGACATCTCTTAAACCCAAATCGGTAGTTAGAGCCTGTACAAAGGCTTTTGTACTGCCGCTACAAGCCTTTTGTAGTCGCACTACAAGCCTTTTGTAGTCGTGCTACAAGCCTTT
>NZ_KV815126.1:9011-19053 GCF_001814145.1 Prevotella sp. HMSC073D09
GCCTTTTGTAGTCGTGCTACAAGCCTTTTGTAGTGTCACTACAAAAGGCTTGTAGCAAAGCGTACACAGACTAAGCCCGCTCCATAAATAAGCCTTAAATATATCGGTTAGGGCTTTTTTCAGAAGCATTAACAGCGTATAATCCTCACCATAAAACACTTACGAGCCACCCAACAGCATCAAATCCTATTTCGAGCCAACGCCTTTCAACATGCCATACATAAGCTTGGCAGCGTTGTCGGGTGCCACATCATTGCCCAACACCTTTTGCAAAAGGGCATAGTTGTTAAGCATTTCTTGTCGCACCTCACCGCCAGGCAATAGCGTTTGCAGGCAAAGGGCAATGTTGTCAATGGTAAAGCGGTCGGCAAACAGTTCGCTAACCACCTCCTTATTCATAATAAGATTTACCAGCGAAATGTACTTCACCTTGATAATATGGTTGAAAGCAAAACGGATGAGGCGTGGCACAGGCGTTTTATAACACACCACCTGCGGCACATTAAATAAGGCTGTTTCGAGCGTTGCCGTACCACTTGTTACCAAAGCGGCTGTTGAATGCGCCAACAGCGGATAGGTTTGGTTCTTCACCAATCGCACTTGCGACCCACGAATGAAACCTTCGTAATACTCGTCGGCTATGGAAGGCGCACCAGCCAACACGGCTTGATACTGCGGAAAACGTGCCGCCACCTGCATCATAGCCGGCAAATTGTCTTTTATCTCCTGCCGCCTGCTCCCTGCCAAAAGCGCCAAAATGGGCTTATCGGCCTGCAATGCCTTTGCCTTACAAAACTGTTCGAAACCTTCGTTATAAGTGGAAAGGAAACTGCGAACCTCATCGGCCGTTGGGTTTCCCACGTAATGGATGGGATAATGGTGCTTTTTCTCGAAGAAATCTACCTCGAAAGGCAAGATGGAGAAAAGCTCGTCCACATCTCGTTTTATATTTTTGATGCGGTATTCTTTCCACGCCCAAATCTTAGGCGAGATGTAATAATACACGGGGATGCGTGTCTTCGACTTCACAAACTTGGCGATATTGAGGTTAAAACCAGGGTAATCCACAAGTATAACCACATCAGGTGCCCACTCCACAATGTCTTTTTTGCAGAATGCCATGTTGCGGAAGATGGTGCGCAGATGAAGTAACACGGGGATAAAGCCCATGTATGCCAATTCTTTAAAATGCTTTACGCGCGTTCCACCAACGGCAGTCATGAGGTCGCCGCCAAAGAAACGGAACTCGGCCGCAGGGTCTACGGCTTGTAACGAACGCATAAGATGCGAGGCATGAAGGTCGCCAGAGGCCTCGCCTACAATTAAAGAATAACGCATAAACTTTTAAAGGTGAAAAGGTGAAAGGGTGAAAGGGTGAAAGGGTGAAAGGGTGAAAAGGTGAAAAGGTGAAAAGATGGCTGCGCCTATTAACTTGTTATCTCGTTAACTCGTTAACTTGCCAACTCATTATGGTAAAGATGGCTGCGCCTTGTGATGAACGAGTTGGGGCTAGTATAACTAGAAAGAATAGTGTTTCGAGGAGTAATAGAAAGCCTAGTGAACCGAAGAAAGCTAGGAGAACTAGAAAGAATTGATAAGAAGGATAGCCTAACCAGCTTACTAAACCAAATGCTTACCCACTTGTTAACTCCTTTACTACCTACGCCTTACCACCTAATCTACTTACCACTTACTACTTACTATTTACCACTTACTATTTACCACTTACCCCTTACTACTTACTACTTACTACTTACTACTTTCCCCTTACATCTCTTTCTCCCATGCCTTCATCCGTTGCAACGAGTCGTAGCAAGTAACATCAATACGCGTGGGAACAATGGCCACATAGCCATTCTTCAAGGCCCAATGGTCGGTATCTTGCGCCTCAGGCTCATCGCTTTGGAAATGTCCAGCCATCCAAAAGTAGTCGTAACCATGAGGATGCGTTCGTTTCTCGCACTCGTTCACCCACGTACCCCTGTTCATTCGGCACACCTTCACCCCTTTAAACGTCTGCGCGCGTGGGAAATTCACATTCAGGCACACCTCTTTGGGCAAGCCTTCGGCAAGCACACGGCTCACAATGTCACGCACATAGGGACGCAAAGGCTCAAAGTCGGCACCCTCATCAGGGTCGGCCAGCGAGAAACCTATCGAAGGAAAACCCTTTAAGCACCCCTCGATAACCACACCCATCGTGCCCGAATAGTGAACATTCACAGCAGCATTGTCGCCATGATTGATGCCCGACAGGATGAGATCGGGTTGCCGTTCGGCGAACAACTCACTGAAAGCGAGTTTCACACAGTCGACAGGCGTTCCGTTACTCGACCACACTGGTGCTCCCGCCACATCCTTTCGCCTTTTAAGCAGTAAGGGTTTGGCCACCGAGAAGGCACCTGCAAACCCCGAACGACCAGCATCGGGGGCGCAAACCACCACATCGGCAAAGTCGGTAAGCATGGCCACCAACGACCGTAAGCCCTTGGCATGATAGCCATCATCGTTAGATACTAATATAAGCGGTTTCTTTACTTCCATCTTTCTCCTTATTTTCGTTAACCAATCTGTTATCCAAGCATCTGCCAGAGGCCGTTCCCAATGCAATGGCACGCGCATTTGCCAAACCCAACATCAGCTTGGCGCGCGGCCGTTTGCCTCTTCCGAAAAGCAAACAACCATCCCTTGCCCATTACATGCAAATGTATTTACTTACGCTTATAATGCTAAGTAAGCTTGAATATTTACATGCAAAAGTACGAAAAAAGCTTTAATATAGTGCTTTTTCATGTAAAATATGTATCTTTGCATTCTATTAAAAACAACCAGGAAAAAAAAGGTTATGGGAAAAATTATTGCATTAGCCAATCAAAAGGGCGGCGTGGGAAAGACAACCACAACAATTAATCTCGCTGCCTCGTTGGCTACACTAGAAAAAAGCGTGCTGGTGGTAGATGCCGACCCGCAGGCTAACTCTTCAAGCGGACTTGGAGTGGACCTCAACGACGTGGAATGCTCGCTCTACGAATGCATTATAGACCATGCTGACATACGCGATGCAATCTACACCACCGACATCGACGGTCTTGACATCATCCCTAGCCATATCAACCTTGTAGGTGCAGAGATAGAACTGCTCAACATCGAAAACCGTGAACGCGTATTTAAAACACTGCTCGACGGCATCAAGGGGGACTATGACTACATACTCATCGACTGTTCGCCATCGTTAGGTCTCATTACCGTGAACGCCCTCACCGCGGCCGACTCGGTTATCATCCCCGTTCAGTGCGAATACTTCGCGCTAGAAGGTATCAGCAAGTTGCTCAACACCATCAAAATCATCAAGAGCAAGCTGAATCCGAAGTTGGAAATTGAGGGTTTCTTGCTCACGATGTACGACAGCCGCTTGCGCTTGGCCAACCAAATCTACGATGAGGTAAAGCGACATTTCCAAGAATTGGTGTTCAAAACGGTGATACAACGCAATGTGAAACTGAGCGAAAGTCCAAGTCACGGCTTGCCCGTTATTCTCTACGACGCCGAGTCGACAGGCAGCAAAAACCACTTGGCACTGGCCAAGGAGATTATGGAAAAGGGCAACTAAACCGCCGCAAGTCCCTTATCCACGCTGCAAAGGCAACAACTTGGCGCGGCCGACACACCAAATGCTGCGCAAAAAGACATTGGAAAGTGGCATGCCCACGCTAGCTGCCCCAAAGGGCTTATGCAAAAGGCAAACATGCCGCCAACAACTATCAGAACACAGCTGAGAGCCTGACGGGCTATGACAAGCAGTTTACATCCTGCTGAAACTCGTCGGCCTGTCAACGTGTAACTCATAAACGAACATTTCTAAATGGCAGTACATAAGAAATTCAACGCCTTAGGCAGAGGACTCGATGCGCTTATCTCCACAGAGAGCGTGCGTCCGCAAGGCAGCTCCACCATCAACGAAATCCCGTTAGAGCAGATTGAACCCAACCCCAATCAGCCCCGACGGGAGTTTGACGAGGATGCTTTGCAAGAACTCGCCAACAGCATTAACGAGATTGGCATCATCCAACCCATCACGCTACGACAGGTTGAGGACAACAAATTCCAAATCATCGCAGGCGAAAGGCGTTGGCGTGCATCACAATTGGCAGGTTTGCAAGCCATACCTGCCTATATCCGTACCATCAAGGACGAGAGCATTATGGAACTGGCGTTGGTTGAAAACATCCAACGCGAAGACCTTAACGCCATCGAAATTGCATTGGCTTACGAGCATCTGCTTTCGGCCGAAGGCATGACTCAAGAACGAGTTTCGGAGCGCGTGGGCAAAAGTCGCACGGCTATCACCAACTACTTGCGACTACTTAAACTCCCCGCACAAGTGCAAATGGCTCTGCAAAAGAAAGAAATAGACATGGGACATGCCCGCGCATTGCTGGCCATAGATAGTCCGTCGCTACAAATAAAACTCTTTCGCGAAATACAAAAGCATGGCTACTCGGTTAGAAAGGTGGAAGAGTTGGCTCAAAAGCTAAAAAATGGCGAAGATATTCAAAGCGGAAAGAAAACCATTGCCACCAAAGCATCGATACCAGAAGAGGTAACGAGGATAAGACAAAGGCTCTCCGACTTTCTCGACACCAAGGTTCAGATGACCTGTTCGCCCAAAGGTAAAGGGAAGATTAGCATTCCTTTCGCCAACGAAGAAGAACTTGCGCGCATCATGGCTGCGTTCGACAAGCTAAAAGAACAACAATAAGCAAAAGGTGATAGAAATGAGTGCGAAGATTTCCAAACTGTTAATGACGATGGCTCTGCTGTCGCCCTTTGGCAGCGTTGCATCCATTGCACAAGGACATTTCGACGCCTCGAAGAAAACCCAATCACAAGGCGACACGCTCGCAACAACTATCGCAGATAGCGTGTTGACAGAAGAAAAAGACAGCCTGAAAACATCCCTTACACCGACACTCCAAAAGAAAAAGGAGAAACGAAACTGGGATACATGGCGGCCTAATCCCAAACGCGCGATGTGGTTGGCCATCGTTCTGCCAGGCGCAGGACAAATATATAACCGCAAATACTGGAAACTACCATTGGTGTATGGCGGTTTCGTGGGTTGCATTTACGCCATGCAATGGAACAACATGATGTTTCGCGACTACTCAAAGGCCTACCAAGACATTATGGACACAGACCCAACCACGCAAAGCTACAACCAGTTTTTGCACCTAGGCACAAGAATAACCGACCAAAACAAGGAGCAATATCAAAGCATCTTCAAAAGTCGTAAAGACCGCTACCGCCGTTGGCGCGACCTTAGTTTCTTCTGCCTACTGGGCGTTTATGCCCTTTCCATCGTCGATGCATACGTAGACGCGTCGCTGTCTGAGTTCGACATATCCGACGATCTCACCCTCCGCGTCGAGCCTGCCGTAATGAACACTCCTTTGGCTGGCACGTCTTTCAAACCATCGGCCATCGGTCTGCATTGCAGTCTAACATTCTAACATAAGCTATAGAGTAACGCACGTGCGTACAGATTGAATAATAAGAACAATGAAATACAGCATGAAAAGATTTGATTTTCTGTTAGCCACCATGATGTTGAGCTGCGCGATGCCCGCATTGGCACAGCACAACAACGATGATAAGGAAATCACGGTGACAACAGCGAATGGCAAAAACGAAGTAATAGACTTGCCAGAGGGCATGACCTACGAACTAGACAGTCTGCTCAAACAATACAATGCGGAGAAATACCTTAGGCCTGCTACCGATTGCAACATGCCTAACGTTAATCCCAGTTTCCCAAAAGAGGTGTTCATTGAAAGACTTAGCCGAATACCTTCCGTTATTGAGATGCCCTATAACGATGTGGTGCAGAAGTTCATCGACCGTTATAGCGGAAAGTTGCGCCGTTCGGTAAGCTACGTTGTGGGCGCAAGCAACTTCTACATGCCCATTTTCGAAGAGGCACTAGAGGCTTACGGCCTGCCGCTCGAACTGAAATACCTACCCGTTATCGAATCTGCGCTTAACCCCAAGGCCGTTTCTAGGGTTGGCGCCACGGGCCTGTGGCAATTTATGCTGAACACGGGAAAGCATTACGGACTAACAGTTAACTCGCTTATCGACGAGCGCAGCGACATCGCCAAGTCGTCGTACGCCGCCGCACACTACCTTAGCGACCTATACCGCATCTTCGGCGACTGGAATCTTGTTATCGCCGCATACAACGCAGGCCCCGAAAACATCAACAAAGCCATACATCGTGCCAAGGGCGAAAAAGACTATTGGAAAATCTATCCTTACCTCCCACGAGAGACGAGAGGATATGTGCCGGCTTTCATCGCCGCCAACTACATCATGAACTACTATTGCGAACACAACATCTGTCCCATGACGGCTACCTTGCCCGTTAAGACGGATACGGTGGTTGTTCATCGCGACATACACTTCAACCAATTGGCAGGCGTGTTGGGCATCGAGTTGGCAGAGCTCAAAACGCTTAACCCCCAATATCGCAAAGACATCGTATGCGGTGCTTCGGCACCTGCCACGCTCCGTTTGCCCGCCAGCATGGTTAACAAGTTTATAGACAAGCAAGAAGAAATATTTGCCTACAACAGCGACGATTTGCTTACTAAAAGGCGAGAAGTAGAAGTGGCCGAGGCACCTGTATCCAATTCTCCCTCGCGCAACAGTAGTAGCAGGAAACACGAATCGAAAAAGGAAAGACGTAAGCGCGAAAAACGCGAACGTCGTGAACGCAGTGACGGCGGCGGTAAGAGCATCTTGATTAAAGACGGAGACACGCTCTCTGAGATTGCCAAACGCAACCACACCACTGTGAAACAGCTGAAAAAACTGAACAAAATCAGTGGCACGAACATCAGAGCAGGGAAGAAACTCAAAGTGAAATAACAGCCTAGCAACGCTTTATTCACTATAAATATAAAGGAAGGGGTTCCGTCAGATTAACAACCGATGCCAGAAAAAAACATGGCATCGCTATGCACAGGTCTGACTGAACTCCTTTCGACTTTCCACTAAAAGGCCCCCCAACACTGTGCGACACGAAAATTGGGGATGGCAACAAGGGGCGGTAAGCCACAACTTCCAACAGCAGTGTAAAGCCCATCCACCCGATTTTCAACACAAGCGCACTACATATACTGGCTCATTTTCATAACTTGCAGCGATATGACCGACCAAATTACGAGAGATAAAGACAGAGAACAAGCAGAAGAGCAGATGGTGAACAAGGCTTTCAAGCACTTGCTCGAAACCTATATGGCCTCGCCGCACCGCAAGAAAGAGGAGATTATCACCAAAGCTTTCAACTTCGCAAGAGAGGCCCACAAGGGTGTGCGTAGGCTCTCGGGCGAGCCTTACATCATGCACCCAATAGCTGTGGCGCAAATTGCCTGCGAGGAAATGGGACTGGGGTCTACCAGCATCTGCGCCGCATTGCTGCACGATGTGGTGGAAGACACCGACTATACAGTTGAAGACATTGAGAACATTTTCGGCTCGAAGATTGCCCAAATCGTTGACGGACTGACTAAAATCTCAGGTGGAATATTCGGTGACAGAGCCTCGGCACAAGCCGAAAACTTCAAGAAGTTGCTGCTAACCATGAGCGACGACATACGCGTGATACTCATCAAAATATGCGACCGCCTGCACAACATGCGCACTTTGGAAAGTCAAGCACCCAACAAGCAATACAAGATAGCGGGCGAAACGCTTTATATCTATGCCCCCTTGGCCAACAGACTCGGCCTGAACAAGATAAAAACCGAACTGGAAAACCTCAGTTTCAAGTTCGAACATCCCGAAGAATACGCCTCTATCGAGGCTAAACTAGCATCGACACAAGAGCAACGCGAAATTCTTTTCCAGCAGTTTACCGACCCCATACGGCAAGCTCTCGACCAAATGGGCATACAATACGAGATAAAAGCGCGCATCAAAAGTCCTTACTCCATTTGGAACAAGATGCAAAGCAAGCATGTGGCCTTCGAAGAGATTTACGACATACTGGCTGTACGCATCATTTTCACGCCCAAAAACAAGGACGAGGAAATAAACGAGAGTTTCAACATCTACGTAAAGATAAGTCAGCTATACAAATCTCACCCCGACAGACTGCGCGATTGGCTCAACCACCCCAAGGCAAACGGCTACCAAGCCCTGCACGTAACACTGATGAGCAAGCAAGGACGTTGGATTGAGGTGCAGATAAGGAGCAACCGCATGGACGAAATAGCCGAACAAGGCTTTGCTGCACACTGGAAATATAAGGAGGGAGAAGAGATAACAGAAGACGAAGGCGAACTGAACGACTGGCTGCGAACCATCAAGGAGATTTTAGACGACCCGCAACCCGACGCTATGGACTTTCTCGATGCCATCAAACTGAACCTCTTTGCATCCGAGATTTTCGTGTTTACGCCGAAAGGAGAAATAAAGATGTTGCCCGCAGGATGCACCGCACTCGACTTCGCCTTTCAGTTGCACACCTTCCTTGGCAGCCATTGCATCGGCGCAAAGGTTAACCATCGGCTCGTTCCGCTTAGTCATCGCCTGCAAAGTGGCGACCAGGTGGAAATTTTAACGTCCAAATCGCAACACGTAGACCCATCGTGGATAAACTTCGTTTCTACTGCTAAGGCGCGCGGAAAGATACAAGCCATACTTAGACGGGCCAACCGTGAACTGCAAAAGCAAGGAGAAAACATCCTGAAAGAATGGCTTGCCAAGCACAACTTAGAGCAAACAACGCCTATACTAGACAAACTCTGCGAGCTGCACGAACTGCAAAAGCCAGAAGAACTGCTGCAACACTTGGGCGACAGAACAGTTATCTTGGGCGAAAAAGACCTAGATGAAATTCTTGGTAAGAAGAAAAGCAACGTTAGTTTTAGCTGGTTGAAACGCATGCCCTTCATGGGACGTGAGAAACGGCGCAACAAAACGGAGAAAGACGAGCAAGACCTGCTTGTGGTTGGCAAGGACTTCAACAAGAAACTGCCCTGCATCATCACCGAAACATCGGTAGAGCGTTACATTTTTCCCTCCTGTTGCCACCCCATTCCAGGCGACGACATCTTGGGTTACATCGACAATAAGGGGCGCATCGAAATTCATAAGCGCGCTTGCCCCGTTGCCAATCGTCTCAAATCAAGCTATGGCAACCGTATCCTCGATGCCAAATGGGACATGCACGGCAAGATGTTCTTCGAGGCGACAATAGAAATTCGGGGTATCGACCGCCATGGTTTGCTGCGCGATGTGGCCGAAGTTATTTCCAGTCAACTGAACATAGACATGCGTAAGCTTGTTATTTCGGGAGACGAAGGCGTGTTCGATGGAACTATCGAGCTGCGTGTTCACGACAGAAACGAAACTCAACAGATTATAGATAAGCTGAAAGACATTGACGGCATTCACGAAGTGCAACGTATTCTATAAACAAAAACACTTCATACATAAGTGTTCCCATTGATATTTCAGGTTTAAGTCAGATTAAAGCAACATAAGTCTGACGACAGACACCTCGCCAACTACTGCACAATATCTCAGCGGTTGGCGATTTTTTTGTTTGTATCTATCCAAGCGTACGCTCTAATCAATGAAGTCGTCTTGACTTTTAATGTTTCTATAAATCAAGAGGATTTTGTTCGCTCTGTGATGCCAAACTAATCAACCCAACCACTAATCAACTCAAACACTCAAAAAACTCAAAAACTCATTAGCGCAAAAACACATTAACTCAAAAGCTTAAATTATTAGCTTTTATTTTACAACGTCGCCCTAATTTTCGCTCCGTTCTAGCGAAAATATAGTCCCCAAAGTAGGTAAATTGCCCCTATTTCTAGTTTTTCACCCCTTTTGTTTTGTCTATTTTTAGGCAAAAAACTGCACTTTGCACCGTTTGGCCTTTCTAGATTGGCTGCCAGCTCATTATTTTTTGCACCCAATTACGGGCTTTTAGCCCCTAAAATCCCACTTTTTAACGAACATTTTGCCCTTT
>NZ_KV815126.1:19153-19685 GCF_001814145.1 Prevotella sp. HMSC073D09
AAATCCCACTTTTTAACGAACATTTTGCCCTTTTCGGCCATGTTTCTAGTGGTTTTAAAAGGTTTTGTTTATACCATTGCTGTGGATATTTATGCTTTTCGTCTTGTGTTTAGACCCATTTTACTTTGCATTTAGCACCATTTTACCTTGCATTTAGCACCGTTTTGCAGTGCATTTTGCACCAAAACGCAGTGCATTTAGCACCAAAACGCAGTGTGTTTCGCACCAAAACGCAGTGCATTTAGCGGCAAATAGCCCAAAATCTAGTGCAAATGGCCGTCTTTTTAAATAAAAATTCATTTTGCTGCATTCATAGGTTACCCCCTTTTTGCATCAAAACCAACCTTCGCGAGAATCGATTTTTTGCAAGATAACGATTGGTGAACAAAAAGGGTACTCATAGTGTTAAATTTGTTGTCGAAACTAGACAAAATTCATTATGCCGTAAACTCGCGCGAGTGAGCAACGGCACCGAAAACATGTACGCTTGCGACGGCTAGCGCGAGCGGTTGCAGGGCATGCCACTCACATA
>NZ_KV815126.1:19785-73548 GCF_001814145.1 Prevotella sp. HMSC073D09
GCGCGAGCGGTTGCAGGGCATGCCACTCACATACAGCATCATGCAAACGCAGAAGTAACCTGCCTTCGACAGGCGGTTTTCAACCCGTAGAGAGTGTATGGAACAACATCCGTCAGGTTACTTTCTGAAATATAAGCATGTTTTGCCACAGACAAATGGTGCAGTATTTCAGGTTTTATCGTACCTTTATCCAGGTACTTCGTACATGAATGGGGAGTTTGTTTTGGTTTTAAAGCACAAAGAAAACAAACTCCTCTCAAATTGTAGAAATAGTAAACGTCAAGACAACTTCGACAATTGCATACAGCCTTTCAATCTTTTCTAAAATCTATTTTTGATTATACGTCAATCAGCCGTCAGGACGCTCAGCAATTATTTTAGGCTGTTTCCAACGTTTCCTGTTCATCTTTCGTTTGTTTGTAGGTATCTTGCCTGTCTTATTCTCTCGACGTAGCCCGCTACGCCTTCAAGAATAAGACAGACAATACGCTCAACAATCAAACAAAGTCTGCACAGGCCAACCACCGATTGGGGTTAAAAGTCAAGACGACTACGGCATCTAAAAAAACAAATAAAGTAAGAAAATGCAAGAGATATAAAATAATATTAAACGTCTTGCGTTGTTTAGAGAGTATGAAACATTATTTTACCGCTTTACTTTGGGCATGTATGGTGCCTGCATTCACTGCGCAGGCACAGGCATGGCGCGAAGCAAACGAACACGGAAAGATAAAGCTTGGCAAAGGGTTGGGGTATAGTGTTGAGGTGCAAGCCACGCAATCGAGTGGACAAACACCCCTTTGGCTAAACGCCAACAAACACGGACTAAGCTCGCTGGAAAAGACCAACGGATATTTACTGGCTGGTATCGAACGCCCGCTAACCACCGACTCTGTTCGCAGGTGGGGGATGGGTTATGGGCTGAATGTGGCACTAACGCAAGGTTTCACTAGCAGGATAGTGGTAGACCAAGCCTTTGTGCAGGCCCGTTGGCTGCATGCCACGCTCACCATCGGCAGCAAACGCCACAACATGGAATTGAAAAACAATGCTTTAAGCAGTGGTTCGCAGTTGCTTGGCATCAATGCGCGCCCCGTTCCGCAGGTGCGTTTGGCTTTACCTGATTATTGGACACTGCCCTTTGGCAATGGATGGTTGCACCTTAAAGGCCACGTGGCATACGGAAAAACAACCGACGACAATTGGCAGAAACGTTTTACAGGTCAACAGCACCTATATACCGAGAACGTGCTTTACCACAGTAAGGCAGGCTATATTATGATTGGCAATCCCGAACGGTTCACGCCTCTGTCGTTAGAGTTGGGTTTGGAAATGGCATCCACCTTTGGTGGCACGTCTTATGAACCGCTAGACGATGGCACGATGAAGGTTATTCGTGGTAGGACGAATCTTAAATCGTTTGTAAAGGCTTTCTTGCCGGGTGGTGCCGATGTTGGCGAAACAACCTACCAAAACGCCGAAGGCAACCAACTAGGCGCATGGTTGGCGCGTGTGAACTACGATGCAGACACCTGGCGGTTTTCTGTTTATGCCGACAAGTATTTCGAAGACCATTCGTCGATGTTGCAACTAGACTACGACGGATATGGTACGGGCGACGAATGGTTGCAGAAAAAGAAACGCCGCTTTTTTGTTTACGACCTTAAAGATTGGATGCTTGGGGCGGAACTGAACTTTAAATACGGACGATGGATTACAGATGTGGTGCTTGAATACCTTTACACCAAATACCAAAGCGGCCCTATCTACCACGACCACACCAACACCATTGCCGACCACTTGGGCGGGCAAGACAACTATTACAACCACTATATCTATACGGGCTGGCAGCATTGGGGGCAGGTAATGGGTAATCCGCTTTATCGTTCGCCCATTTATAACACCAATGGCAATATCAATGTGGCCAACAACCGTTTTGTGGCTTGGCATCTTGGCATCGGCGGAAAACCCACCGACGAACTGAGCTATCGTTTCCTCGCCACTTATCAAAATGGGCTTGGCACTTACTCCGACCCCTTCGAGAAGAAAGAGCATAACGTTAGCTTGATGCTGGAAGGCAAGTACGAACTGCGCAACGACTGGAATGTGGCTGCCGCAGTGGGTGCAGACATGGGGCGGATATTGGGTAATAAGTGGGGCGTACAACTTACAGTGGCTAAGAAAGGGCTGTTTAAATGAAAGGTAAGACAAACAACATGACACAGAATACGAAGATATGCAGGCCTATGGGCTTGGTGAAATTTGTTGGCATGGCACTGATGGTGCTGGCCCTGCTTGGCAGTTGCGAGCTAGAGACTTCGCGCAACAAGAAATTAGACGGCTATTGGCGTTTGCAACAGATAGACAGTATTGGTACGGGCGGCGTAAATACGATGCAGGGTAAGCGCCTGTTTTGGGCCATTCAACATAAACTGCTTGAACTGAGAGACGTAGACAGGAAAATAAGTAAATGTTTGCTGCGCTTTGAAAGGCAGGGCGACAGCTTAATGCTTTCGCAACCCTATCTTTACGACCGCGAGAATGGTGACAAACCATTGGAGAACACGGAAATTCTGCTGCATTATGGCGTAAACAGCCTTAACGAACATTTCAAGATTGATGACCTTACCAGTTCGCGGATGGTTTTAAGTTCGCGCAAATGTAGGTTGCATTTCGTTAAGTTTTAGGCTCATGGCCTATGTGCATTGGTGCTGGGGCAAATGCAAAAATGCAGGTTAAGGAGTAGGAAAGCAACTTTTTATTTGTATCTTTGCATGGTCTGCGAAAAGTAGAAGGCAAGTGCCTTGACGGTTATCTGAAAGGAGTAAGGAATGCCAAGCAAACATTTTTTATAGGTGGGGCATGCAATAAAACACCCCACAAGGAGTTTAAATAAAGGCTTTGCACCATTAATAAAAATGACAGGCCGACATAGGAGAAACAAGCCAAAGGGCTTTTACAATTAGGACAAACAAAAAATACGTTGCAGTGGCAGCCGAAAATAGGGGCACACATTATATATGTGTGACGCAAAGGCACGACCACTTGCTTATGAAGTAAATATAAAAACGGGAAATGAAAAGAAGTCTTTTACTTGTGCTGCTGATGACCCTTTGCTCGCTTGGGCTAAGGGCACAATCGTCTATGACCGACTCGCAAGTGATGCAGTTTGTACTTAAAGAGCACGAGGCAGGTACCTCGCAGACCCAAATAGTAACCAAGCTGATGCAGCGTGGCGTAGACATTCAGCAAATAAGGCGCGTTAAAAAAGCATACGAACGTGTGGCCAAAGATAAGGGCCTAGGGCAAGTGAGCAATAGCACCGACAAGGAAAGTAAGCTTGAAGACGGCCGTTTGCGGAAGAACAACGGCGAAAACAAGAAAGACGAGAAGAACGTGAAGAACAACATGATGGTGAGGGGTGCACAGCAAGAAGAAGGCGACTTGTCAACAAAACAACGGAACACTGCTGACCATAGGCTGATGCAACAAGAGTTGGACGATTTTTTGCCCGACTCGGCCACACAACGGGAACGAGAGAAACTGAAAATATACGTGGGCAAGATGCCTAAAAAAGTGTTCGGACGTGACATCTTTAACCGCAAAGACCTGTCGTTTGAACCCAACATGAATATCGCCACACCCCAAAATTATCGGCTGGGGCCTGGCGATGCAGTTAATATTGACATCTATGGCGCATCGCAGAAGTCGGAACAGACAACTATCTCGCCCGATGGCGACGTGATTATCGAAGGTTTCGGGCCTGTACAGGTTAGCGGACTTACCGTGGCCGAGGCCAACGCACGCCTGCGTTCTACGCTAGGTTCGCGTTATAGCAGTTCGCGTGTGCGCTTAACGGTGGGTCAAACGCGCACCATTATGGTGAACGTGATGGGCGAAGTGAAACAGCCTGGCACCTATACGCTATCAGCTTTCGCGTCGGTTTTCCATGCCTTATACATGGCTGGCGGCATAAACGACTTAGGAACGCTGCGTAACATCAAGGTATATCGGCAAAATAAGCTTGTTACGGTGGTAGACATCTACGACTATATATTGAATGGCAAGCTAACGGGTAACGTGCGATTGGCCGACAACGACGTGGTTGTGGTTGGCGCATACGACTGCTTGGTGAACATTACGGGTAAGGTGAAACGCCCCATGTATTATGAAATGAAACGTAATGAGAGTGTGGGTACGTTGCTGAAATACGCTGGCGGCTTTACGGGCGATGCCTACACCAAGACGGTTAGGCTGGTGAGAAAGACAGGACGCGAGTATTCGGTGTTTAACATAGACGAGTTCGATCTTAACACTTTCCACTTAGCCGATGAAGATTCGGTTAGCGTTGATTCCATTTTGCCGCGCTTTTCAAATATGGCCGAAGTGAAAGGAGCTGTGTTCCGCCCTGGTATGTACCAGGTTGGCGGCTCCATCAACAGCGTTCGCACGCTGATAGAACACGCCGAAGGCATTACCGAAGAGGCTTTTACGGCACGCGCCGTGATGCATCGCATGCGCCCCGACCGCACTTTGGAGGTAATACCCGTTGACATTGAAGGAATTATGAGCGGCAAGGTGGCCGACATCCCCCTACAAAAGAACGATGTGCTGTTCGTTCCCACAAAGGGCGAGATGATGCAACAACAAACCGTAACCATACATGGCGAGGTGATGTATCCTGGCATATACAAGTATGCCGCCAACGAAACACTAGAAGACTTGGTGCTGCAAGCGGGCGGACTGAGAGAGTCGGCATCTACTACTAAGGTGGATGTGGCTCGGCGCATCGTCAACCCTAAGGCTCTGAGCACCGACTCGGTCATCTCGCGTACCTATACCTTTGCCCTTAAAGACGGGTTTGTGGTAGACGGAGAAACAGGATTTACGCTGCAACCCTTCGACGAGGTGTATGTACGAAAGAGCCCCGGCTACAATGTACAGAAGAATATCGCCGTGCAAGGTCAGGTGATGTTCGCAGGAACCTATACGCTTACGAGCAAGAACGAACGTCTTAGCGATGCCATTAAGCGGGCTGGCGGCGTAACCGACTTGGCTTATGTTCGCGGTGCGCGACTAGAACGCCGCATCACGCCCGATGAACGGCTACGCATGGAAACTGTTTTGCGCTTGGCCGAGATGCAAAGTGGCAAGAAAGACTCGGTGGAAAAGAAACGCCTAGACCTTGGCGACACCTATTATGTGGGTATCGAACTAGAAAAGGCATTGGCCGAACCTGGTGGCGACGCCGACCTCGTGTTGCGCGAAGGCGATAAGCTTATCGTGCCTGAATACAACGGAACGGTGAAGATTAGTGGTAACGTGATGTATCCCAATACGGTGGCTTACGAGAAAGGCCGTCGCCCAGCATGGTACATCAATCAAGCAGGTGGCTTTGGAAACCGTTCTAAGAAGAGTAACACCTATATTATATATATGAATGGAACCGTGGCGCGCGTTGGGCATAACGCGAAAATACTTCCTGGTTGCGAGATTGTGGTGCCCACCAAGCCCGAAAACAACGGCAAGACACTTACCCAATGGCTCTCCGTAGGAACAACGATGGCCGGCCTTGCCACGCTGATAGCCACGATTGCGAATTTGATGAAGTAACAATACACATATAGACGATATGGAAAACGTGGAAAACGACAAGAACGTAGTGGACCTACGTTCGTTGTTAAGAAAGATATGGATTAAAAGGATAAGCTACACAAAAGTCTTG
Source organism: Prevotella sp. HMSC073D09 (assembly GCF_001814145.1). Classification (NCBI taxonomy): domain Bacteria; kingdom Pseudomonadati; phylum Bacteroidota; class Bacteroidia; order Bacteroidales; family Prevotellaceae; genus Prevotella; species Prevotella sp. HMSC073D09. The sequence goes on from NZ_KV815126.1 coordinate 25,511, forward strand.
TCAATAACCTTTATCCTTTCTTGCCTGTATATTATCGGCTATCCTCGCTATTACGAAACGGATACAAAGCTTGCACCTGAAATAGAAACGCCTGGCAAAGGGGGAGCATTGGGAAGCATTGCGTCATCGTTGGGAATAGACCTTTCGGATATACAGTCAAAAGACGCCATCACCCCATTGCTTTACCCTTCGTTGTTGGAAGACAACAAGTTTGTTTCGAACCTATTCACCATTCCGGTTCAAACGTCAGATAAGTCTATCTACACCTCCTATTACGACTATCTTGCTAATAGGCAAAAGCAAACATGGTGGGAAGATGCGCTCTTCTTCTTGAAAAAGAAAGAAGAGGTGCTGCCCAAAGAAACCGTTAATCCTTACAACTTAACAACTGAACAGAGTGTTGTAATGGAACAAATACGCCATGCAGTAAAGCTAAGTGTGGACTCGAAGAATGGAGTTATTACGATAACGACACAAGCGCAAGACCCCCTAATCTGTAAAACTCTTGCAGATTCTGTTAGGAATAAACTTCAAGCATTCATCACAGAGTATCGAACAACTAAGGCGCGCAATGACATGGAGTACTACAAAAAATTGGTGCAGGAGGCTAAATTGGCTTATGAAAAATCGCGTAAGCTATACACCAGCTATTCGGACGCAAACACAGATTTGATATTGGAGAGTTTCCGAGCAAAGCGAGAAGACTTGGAGAACGACATGCAACTTAAGTTTAACACATATACTACGCTAGCTACGCAGCTCCAATCGGCAAAAGCAAAAGTTCAAGAGAAGACACCTGCTTTCACCATATTAAAAGGTGCTACAGTTCCTCTTAAACCAGCAGGTCCCAAGCGTATGTTCTTTGTCCTGACAATAATGCTGTTGGTTTTCGTAGTGCAATCGCTTTGGTTATTGCGAAAAGAACTTGGCAAACTATTTAATTGATTAGTATGGGTGTTTCCATAATAACTCGATTGGGTTTATTTGTTAAAGGTATAACAGGCATCAAGGACTTCTCTATGCTGAAAAAGAAGATACATAAGGAAATAGGAAAACTGGTATACCATAAAACCTACACGGCTAATGACATCGTAAGAGAGATGCAACGGTTAGGAATGAAGAAAGGGAGTGTTGTTTGCATACACGCCTCAATGATGGAGTTTTATAACTACAAAGGCACAGCTGAAGAATTGATAGATGCCGTTATGAAGGTGCTAACCCTAGAAGGCACACTCCTCATGCCAGCATTTCCCGACCCTCTTTTTCTGAAAGATGCCAATTATGTCTTCGACAAAGCGACTGCTCCCACTAAGGCTGGTTATTTGGCAGAAACATTTAGAACATTCCCTGGCGTCGTTCGCAGCATCAACGTACAGCATTCGGTATGTGCCTGGGGGAAATATGCTGAATGGCTCACTAAAGACCACCATAAGAGCATTAACTGTTGGGACGAGTTTTCGCCGTGGCATAGAATGACAAAGCTCAACGCACTAGTGTTCTCTATCGGTCTTCCAAAGTTTTATATTGGTACGTTCGTACACTGTGTTGAGGCTATATTATATAAAGAGCACCCTTATTGGGCACAGTTTTTCACAGAAGAGAAGACTTACCGCTACCTTACAGCCTCTGGCGAAGTGAAAGAATACACCTGTCTTGAGGGAAATTTGGAGCGGAGGTCAAGGGAAGGAAGAATAATTAAGAGATTTTCCGCTGACTGTTATCAGCACACAAGGCTCTCTAACTTAAGAATTAAGGTATTCTATTCAGCGCCCTGCTTGCAGAAAATGCTGGAACTGGGACGTAGAGGCGTCACTATATATTATGTGCCATCACCTTCAAAGTACAATTTTGAACAGTAAGTTAAACGACATACGGAAGAACAAAGCTTTTGGCAACATGCTAAAGCTCTCGTTTGGTAATATCATCATGTACATATTACCATTCTTGGTGACGCCTATTCTTTCGCGTTTATACGAGAAAGAACATTTCGGTGAGTGGGGAGTGTTTTCTTCGTTCATATCGATTGTAACCGTTCTTATATTCTTAGGATATGAGAATGCCATAGTGAAGATAGACCGCCGAGAAGAAAAGAACATCGTTGCCTTATGTCTTTTGCTTGGCTGTTCAACCTCTTTATTGATTGGTGGAACGTTTGTATTAGGGAAGTCGTTAGGCGTTTCCTTTTTCAATAGCTTTCCTTCGTTCACGTTGCTAATGATATACTTGTTCTTTTTTATTCTACATACAGTATGCTATAATGTAAGTAACCGACACGAACAGTACACCATATTGTCCGTAAACCACATTATCCAAGGTGGTTCACAAGGGCTTTTCCGTATTGTGTTTGGAGCTGTCGGCCTAACTGTTGCCAACGGACTGCTGTTAGGTACGGTTCTTGCCCAAGCAATAACGGCTTTTTTTCTCGTCGCATTTGTTCTGATGAAAATCAAGATGCCCGAAACAAAGCCCATCTCGTTTCTATCGATGAGGAAATGCGCCATCGAGAACAAAAGTTTCCCTTTGTATGATGCCCCAGCAAGCGTATTGTCGTTTGCCGCATTCAACCTACCATTGTTAATCCTATCCGCCTTTTTCAGTCAAAGCATCATCGGTTGCTATTCCATCATACTTCAACTGTTACTTTTGCCAATGTCGTTTGTCGGATCGGCAGTAGGCAAGGTATATTATCAAGAGATTTGTGACACCGAAGACGAAGGCAAAATCAAACAAGTTACTAAGAAGGTAGTTAACGCCACACTCCTGTTGTCTGCCATTCCAACCCTTTTTATCTGTCTAGGTGGCGACAAACTCATTGTGTGGTTCTTAGGTGACAAGTGGCACGAGGCAGGTAGCATGTCGATATGCCTTTCGCTTTGGGCCATGTCTACAATCCTTACGCAACCGCTCATACCCCTTTTTAGGAGAATTAATAAGCAGCACATACTTTTACGCTACGAACTGTTGTATTTCATTGTCGGTATTGGCTGTATCCTGTTTGCCTGCAATTACAGATATGGTTTTGCAACCATACTGATTTCTTATTCCGTAGGATGCGCAACGGTAAAGACGCTCCTGTTTAGGAAGGTGTTAGGACTTGTACATCTTAGTTTGTCAGACTTCATTAAGAGTCTTCCTCTTTGTATCCTTGCACTTCTGTTTTTCATATTTCGCACATGGGAGTTATGAGAAAGGCGATAGGGTACATAATGAATGCGAACAGTTTGTTGGGACGTATGCTATGTATAACGGCATACATCCTGACCTATGATTTCATGTTCGAGCATTTTGTCTTCAAGCTGTTTTATTACATGGGCTTAGACTATATTGAAATGGAACCGCTCCCAAAGACGTTGTGGATAACATTCTCAATCCTTCCCTTTACCCTGTATAAGGGCATAAAGAGCATGTCTTCTTATTTTTGCATTTTCTTGTATCTGTTGGTTTACATTCCATTTATACACGCTTTATTCGTCACCAACGGCATAGATGCTTATAGCCTTTATTCTTACGCTTGCGTAATGTGTTTGTTCTTCATTGTTTACTTTGGGATGGAAAGTTGGCGAAATCTTTTCAAACCACTTGAACTACGGCCTGCATTATCTTTTCGGTGGATTGAAATTATCACCTTGATTATAACGGCTATTTTCGTGTTGTCGAGGATGAAGTCGATGCATTTTGTCAACATATTCACGCAATCTGATGTCTTATACGACTTACGCAGCCAAAATTCAGAGGCCATAAACGGTGGCGGAGGTTTCATCGCTTATCTTCAAGGATGGCTTTCGGGCGCATTCTATCCATTCTTATTGGTTTGTTATCTGCGAGAGAAAAAATGGCATAAGGCGCTTGCCATACTGTTCGGCTACATTCTCTTGTTCATGGTAGACATGCAAAAGATAACCTTCGTTATGCCCTTTGTCTTGGTTGCGCTCTATTTTGTCGTGCAATTAAAGCACGAAACCATATCCCAAAGACTGCATTCGCTTATAATTGTCACCACGGTAATAATATCATTTGCGCTTTATTTTGCCCAAGATAACGAGATTCTTTTTGTTGTTGGTGCAATTGTGCTTTTAAGAACTGTCTGTGTGGCGGGTTGGCTGTCTCAGTTCTATTTGCATTTCTTCAGTGAGCATCCCTATACGCACTATTCACACATCAACATTGTAAACGCCATAACCAACGCCTATCCTTATGACGTTCCGTTGGGTGTTGTTGTTGCACATGGAACGCAAAACGCCAATGCCAACTTCTTTTTAACAGATGGTATAGCGGCTTGGGGATTGTCGGGTGTTGTTATTATAGGTGTCTTCTTCTTCGTGTTATTACAATTTATCAACGCAATAGCGTTTAGGTATGAACTGAAAGACCTCTTCGTTGTTTTTCTCCCGACGTTGTCCTTTCTGCTTAACACGTCAATATTCACAACCTTGTTGTCTAGTGGAATGTTCATTCTGCTCATTATCCTGCTGATGGTGGAAAGTCCGCTGGTCAAGAACAAAACACCCACTTAATCCACACCATACAATGACGAATGCTCTTTATTATCCTGTTGGACATAACGTTGGTTTTAGCCACAACATCAAATTCCTAATTCGCTTTGTCCTCAATTGTGTGTCTAAGAAATGCCCTCCACTTAGGACAATTAAGTAGGAAACTTTATAGAAGATAGACCCAAGGCATGAGCTGCCGACAAACCTTTAAATGAAATCACCGATAACAGTGACTTTATACATATAACAAGTTCTGAATACAACAAGTTAACAGATGGATACTTCCAAACCGCTTTGCCTTATTACAAACATTGGTTCACACTACCGTTTCCCCGTCTTCAGTGCGATGGCGAAAAATTTTGCGTGCCATTTTTACTTGGGCAACAAAGTTGCAACACCAATAAAGAAGTTCGATTATACCAAGCTGGAAGGCTATCGCCAAACATTGAAAAACGTTTATTTCGGTCCCTTCTATTGGCAACGTGGTTCGGTAAGGTTGCTTTTTAAGCCCTACCGTTATTACATCATTGATGGCGAGCCCTTCTGTCTTTCCTCGTGGGCAATATTGTTGTTGGCCAAGCTTACCCGAAAGAAAACCATTGCATGGACGCATGGATGGTATGGCAGGGAGGGAAGAATAAAAAGACTGGTAAAAAAGCTCTTTTTCTCCTTGCATTCCGCGTTGATGGTTTACAGCGAATACGCCATTGCCCTGATGCAGAAAGAAGGAATACCCAGGCGTAAGATGTATTGCATCGCCAATTCGATGGATTCGGACAAAGAACGTGCCATACGAGAACAACTTGCTTGTAGCGACATCTACCGCCAACATTTTCTAAACGACAATCCCACCATTATCTATTGCGGAAGAATTCAGAAATTAAAAAGACTGGAATTGCTTGTAGATTGCGCTGCGGCATTTAAGGAAGAAGGCCGCCCAGTCAACATTGTCTTTGTTGGTAAAGACGTTGAACAAGTTAACATCGACCAGTATGCCAAAGATAAGAACGTGGCTGATAACGTTTGGATGTATGGCCCTTGTTATGACGACGAGGTGCTTGGGCAATTGTTCTACAATGCCCAAGTCTGCGTTTCGCCTGGCAATGTAGGCCTTACAGCCATTCATGCGCTTACGTTTGGATGTCCCGTTGTTACTCATAACAACTTCGCTTACCAAATGCCGGAGTTCGAGGCCATACGTCAAGGCGAAACGGGAACGTTCTTCGAACAGGGCAATGCCAAGAGCCTGAAACAGGAAATAGAATATTGGATATGTGCAGACGTAGACAAACGAGAGCAAACTAGACGGAAGGCTTTTGACGAAATCGACCGTAAATGGAATATTCATTATCAAACGGAAGTAATTAGAAAAGTGCTAAATGAAACATAACTCCACCCTATACCAACGTCTGCGTGGCGTTGTCCGAGAAGAAATACTTAACGTTCTTGGTGCCTGGGCAACTCCCGCCCCAGGTATCCACATCTTAAACGGCCACAGAATAGCGGCCGAAAAAGAACCTGACACTTTTCGGAACTTACTGGACAACTTGTCGCGTAACGTAACTTTCATTCGAATAGAAGACGCCGTTGAGAGAATTATGCGCAAAGAATGTCCCGACAAACCATTGGTGGCTTTCACGTTCGACGATGGTTTTATGGAGTGTTACGACCTTTTCGCTCCTCTTTTGGAAGAGTTTGGTGTAAATGCTCTCTTCTTTGTCAATCCAAATTATGTGGAGGGAGACGACGCTTACATCGAGCACTTCAACAACCACACGGTGCTTACCGAGGGAAAACAACCTATGCGTTGGTCGCATCTAAGCGAATTGGCCAACCGCGGACATATTATAGGGGCACACACCTTGGACCATTATATGATTAACACCGACGATGAAGACACGCTCCGTCACCAAATCGTAGCCTGCAAAACAGTGATAGAGCAACAATTGCAACAGCCCTGCAACTACTTTGCCTTTCCTTATGGAAAGCTTACGCACGCTAATCAGCGGTCGATAGACATCGCCTGTAAAGCTTATAAGTATGTTTTCTCGCAATCCGATTACAAACATTATTTCTCTTTTAACGGGAAAGTTCTCAATCGCAGGCACTTCGAGCCTTTTTGGCCCATTAAACATCTTAACTATTTCATCAGTTGTAATAAAACCTACGAATGAAAAAGCTGTTGCAAATTAACATCACCGCCAATTGGGGGTCGCATGGTAAAATAGCCGAGGGTATAGGGCAGGCGGCTATCAAGCAAGGCTGGCAAAGTTACATCGCATACGGACGGTGGGCCAATCCTAGCACATCCAATCTCTTCCATGTGGGGAGCAGCTGGGATGAAATGCGTCATGGGATAGCCTCTAGGCTGCTCGACAACCACGGCTTAGTGTCCCAGAAGGCTACAAAGTCGTTACTGCAATTTGTCGGAAACGTCAACCCCGACATCGTACACTTGCACAACATACATGGCTATTACCTCAATTATCCGCTACTTTTTCAATACCTACGCCAACACGACATCCCCGTGGTGTGGACTCTACACGACTGTTGGAGCTTTACTGGCCATTGTGCCCACTACGAGTTTATTGGGTGTGAGAAATGGAAAACGCATTGTGCGGAATGTCCGCAAAAAGGCGCATATCCTAAGAGTTTGCTGTTAGACCGCTCGTATCGCAACTTCGAACAGAAAAAAGATACTTTCCTTTCCCTCAACCGCCTTACACTCGTTCCCGTAAGCCAGTGGCTACAACGCCAGTTACAGCAGTCGTTTTTCAAGCATACACCCACACGCCTTATATATAATGGTATTGATACGAATGTTTTTAGCAAGCAGACGGAAGTAAGCTGGATTAAAGAGAAGTATGGCATCCCTGCACATTGTGCCATCGTTTTGGGGATTGCCTCCAACTGGTACCGAAAAGGTTTGCCCGACTTTCTTCAACTCGCATCACTCTTGCCCCCATCCATCCGTATTGTTCTTGTGGGCCTGACCAAGCAAGAGCAAAAATTAGCGGCCCGAGCAGGTATTGTAGGCATTAGCCGCACTGATAACCTACACGAACTCTGTTCACTCTATTCTGTTGCCAGCGTTTATTTTAACCCAACTTGGGAAGATACCTTTCCTACAACCAACCTTGAGGCAATGGCATGTGGAACACCTGTCGTTACTTACAATACAGGTGGAAGTCCTGAAACTGTTACAGCTGGTACTGGCTTAGTAATAGAAAAAGGTGACCTACAAACAGCTGCCATCGAGATAGAGCACCTATGCCAACAACCTGATACAACTTTCGAGGATGCTTGTCGGCAGCGCATCGTTCGACATTTCAATAAGGAAGACCGCTTTTCCGAATACCTCGAACTATATTCCAAAATCTTGAAATAGGTGCAACAAAGCAACAATAATTGCCCCATCAATTAAGGAGGAACGTTAAAACCTATATTCCAACACCTTATAAAAGTATTTCAGGCAGATAAAAATTGGGTGGGTGTATATACCGTTCTCCCTACATGCACGTGTGTCCTCGCGCAATAGGGTTAGTCGGCTACCCATATTCTTCGTACTAGTGCCACCTGTGCGCATCGTAACAAAGTCTATGTTCAAGTATTTCGCCCTAATGTTGAACCGCTTAAAAAGCCTGACCATCATCTCAAAGTCACCACCAATCTTATAATCGGTCTTATATAGGCCCGCTTTCTGAAACACCTCCTTACGCGCATAAAACGAGGGATGGGCGGGCATAAGCCCAAAACGCAGCCACCAGGGGCGAAAACCCGCCGATGAATAATGCCGCACGCTATGCGTTAAGTCAGGTTCGCGAACGAAATGCACGTCGCCATAAACGGCATCTAGCGTAGAGTCGGAAAACGCTTGCGCCACTTGCTCCACCACATTTGTAGTCGTAAAGAAATCGTCTGAGTTCAAAACACCCACCACATCGCCCGTGGCCATGCGCAAACCTTTGTTCATGGCATCGTATATCCCATTGTCTTTCTCACTCACCCAGCGCAGTCTGTTCGTAAACTTTGGTTCAAACTCGTGGATAATGTCGATGGTGTTGTCGTTCGATTGCCCGTCAACAACGATGTATTCGATGTCTGGATGGGTTTGGTCTAACACCGATTGCATACAGTCTGCAATAGTTGCAGCACTGTTGAAGGTCACTGTAATTACCGTTACTTTCATAGTCTTATAATTATTTGCATAAACGAAGCACAAGCCATCTTATTGCATTATACTATGGCGAATGCACAAAAGTTGTGAAAAAAGCCCCAAAACTTGCACGTATAAATAATAATGTGTAAATTTGCAAACTAATTCATGGCATTTCGCCACGCCCCAATAAGTAGCTGTATACAAAAATATGCAAACTAATTATGGGCAAACAAAATCGGGGTTGACTGGATTTGACAGCGGGATGAAATGGTATGTAAGCACGCGGAGCGTAGGTGGCTGGCTCCATAATCCCAGTTATCGACAATTTAATTGGCGAAAGAAATTACGCTCTCGCTGCCTAACCGAAGTATAGTAGGTTTTGGGCTTTATTCCGTCACTAGGTGATGGAACGAGACATCGCTCAGAGGCTGTTGTTCCGAAGCCAGCTGATATAGCGGTGCAGAGAAATCGGGAATAGTTTGGCGTGGCCCCGCTCGCCGAATGAAATTTTAGGGGATAAGGCATTGGTTGGTGGTCCAGGTCTTGCCAATGCACGAAAACCGAAGGCTGGAATAAGCGTGTAGAAAGCGTATGGTTTCCCTGTTTGGACGTGGGTTCGAATCCCACCAGCTCCACAACTTTTCCCCTTCTTAGAGGAAAAACGCAAGTAACGCTTGGGTGAAAACGGCATATTTGCCCATTACAGCCCAGCAAAACAAAAGTCAAACAAACGCTCACTCCATAATGGGGTGGGCGTTTGCTCGTTTAAGGTGGGTGCTAAGAAACTCCAAATTTAAGCTTATATGCAAATATAGACCTGAAATCTCATGTAATACCTTTATTTACTATATTTTTCTACTAAAAACCGCTCTGTTGAAAATTAGCGGTGGCATACAATGGTTCTGCCGATAGTTAGTGGGTGTGCCGTTATTGCCCTAAACGCTATCGCCGTTCAACTATTGTTGCGCTAAATGTTGTTATAGGCTTGGTTATATGGCTGAATTTCATTGATTAGCCGCTAAGTTTTCTTGGATGAAACCTTAATTGGGCATTAGCAACTACCTTTCAACCCCAATCGCTCGTTGGGCCGCTTACCAATTATTTCAAGGTCGTTTGCATCGCTTCCTGCTCATCTTTCGTTTGCTTGTCGGCATTTTGCCTGTCTTATTCTCTTAACGTAGCCCGCTATGCCTTCAAGAATAAGCCAGACAATATGCTCCGCAATACACAAAATCTGCACAAGCCCTAACAACCCATTTGGGGGCTTAATCTTTTTCTTGCGATTGGTTTTTGTTAAAATAGGTATTCATATTTTACAAAACACCTCCTGGTTGCCATCCCATTCTAGCGAAAATATTGGTTTCTAAACCAGCAATTAGCCGCTATTTCTAGCCTTTCACGTCTTTTGTCTTGTCTGTTTTTAAGCGTAAAACCTGCATTTTGCGCCATTTTGCCTTTCTAGATTGGTTGCCAATTCGTAATTTTCCAAGTCCAATAACCCACTTTTAACCCCTAAAAAACCACTTTTTAACGGTTATTTTGCCCCTTTCAGCCATGTTTTTAATGGCTCTAAAAGGTTTTATTTATACCATAGCAGTGCATTTTTATGCTTTTCGTCTCGCATTTTGCAGCATTTCGCACTGCATTTAGCACCAAAACGCACTGCATTTAGCACCAAAACGCAGTGTGTTTAGCACCAAATTGCACTGCGTTTAGCACCAAAATGCACTGCATTTAGCGGCATATTACACGGTATTTAGCAGCAAATAGCCCAAAATCTGGCGCAAAAGTCAGCTTTTTGTAATAAACATTCATTTTGCCAGCATTCACTCGCTGCCCCTTTTTACATCAAAACCAACCGTCGCGAGAATCGATTTTTTGAGACAAGGTAGGTGTTTGGTGGACAAAGATGGCACTCATAATGTTAAAAATCTTGCCGAAAATATTACATAGTATAAAGTTGACCGGTTGACCAGTTAACAAGTTAACTTGTCCACTCGTCCACCACTAATACATCTTGCAAGACATTGCTTATAGGCAATAGAGGAGAGGGGAGGGGAGAAAGGGAAAGCCATGCTTACATCCCATTGAGAGATAAAGCATGGCTTTCTGACTACTACTATAACAACAATCAACCATTTTATTTTTAAGAGAGTTGGGAGGTTAAGAAAGATTTACGGCCTGTTCTAAAAATTCCACGCTTACGTCGTTTTCTCCTTTTTTAGTTCGCTCTTCACGGTCTTTTTGCCTTTATCTGGCATCTTCCTCTTACCCTTTCAGTCGCATAGTTCACTATGTTCCATCAATGGGTAATAGAAATCTGCGCAGATAGAGCCAAAAAATCCAGTGGAGGTAATTTTTAGAACCTGCCTTAACAGAGTGGGTCTGTGTTGAGGCGTGCGGTTGATAAGACACGCCTAAATGTGTTTAGGCAACTAGGAACGTTACCATTCGATGGCTTGGTCCTCGTCGGGTATTTGTGTATTTATCTGTCGTTCTAGTGTGAGCGTGCCGCTAACAGACCAATTAAACTCTGTTCCAGGAGCCGAGGTGTAGTCTACGTAATCGTAACTAATGTTGTTGATGATAACGTAGCGGTGCACGAGATAAGGCTTCACATCGTCTTTTTGCTCGATAATGTGAAACGAGGCCTGCTTGTTCACCTTTAATTTCAGGTCGTTGTTGGTGGTATAGAAGTCTACCGTGCCCTCCTTTTCGCCGTTGAAACGAGCAAAAACCTTGTACTTGGCACGGTCTGTGCGGCTCTCGTCTATGTCGCCTGCGTAGAAAAAGATGGTCTTATCGTCCACCACATATCCGCGAATGATAGATTTAGCGGTGGCGTTAGCCTCGTCGCCTGTAACGAAAATCTTCATCGTACTGCCCGAATAGTCGCCCGAATAGTCGTTAAAGGGGAAGATGCGGAGCAGCGCCTTGGCGTAGTTCTTACGTGGATGGGCAGTGTAGCCATAGTTTTCGCCGTTTACGATGGTAAGCGGCAACACCCATTTGTTGCTCATGTCGATGCCGTTGAAGTTGAATTTTATGTTAAGCAGCCCCACATTCTCGCCCGATGGGATGGTCGTCGTCTCAGGGACAGTGGCATAATCCTTCATGTCGGTGTACCACAGTTCAGTGCGATTTAAGAAACGGGCTTGGTTTAGCACGTTAAGCGTGTCGCCATCGTGTGCAACATGCACCGTGATGTTGTTTTCGTTTTGCAGCGAACCGCTAACGATTACGGGTAGCTTATACGATGAGAGACCGCTACTCTCGACAAAAGTTTTGTCGGCATTGCGCCTGCTGTAAGGCACATAAACGTTGGTAACGCCCAATTTGCCAAGCGGCGCGCGGAAACTAACGTACTGCGTGTATTGCTCTTCTTTCCATTCGTCGTTACAGGCGGTAAGCGTGGCGAGTGCGCTTGCGAGCATCGCCGCATATATCGGAAGATGTTTTACTTTCATTTTCTTGTCACTTAAAGGGTAGGTTAATCGTTGTAGGTCCATCCTGGGTTCTGTGTCAGGCGCGAGTTATGTTTCAGTTCGCTGTGGCGGATGGGCCAAAAGTACATCTTGTCTGAGAATGTGCTGCGCAGGTTGTTGATGGGGATAACCTGTTGGAACTCTGCTGCGTGGTTGGCATCCATCATTACGTTGCAGCCATAAATGCGTTGGTTCAGTTCTCGTGGCGCGTCTTTCCAGCGGCGCAGGTCGAAGTAACGCTTGCCCTCGCCCATGAATTCAATCATGCGTTCGCGTTTAATTTTGGCGCGCAAGAGGTCTTTGTTGGCATAGACGTCTGTCGAATAGTCGGGCACTCCGCCGCGTATGCGTATGGGGTGTATGCCTTTTTGTATCTCGGCAATGTCGCGGCGAACGTTGTAAGTGGTGCTTTCGTCCCACGATGGGATGGTGTATGTGCCATCAAGTTCGTTGAGTGCCTCGGCGTAGAGCAATAGTATGTCGGCATAGCGAATGGCGGGTTCGGCCCTGTTCTTGATGTTCTTATAGTCTTCGCGGTCGGGAACATCGGTGGGATTGACGTACTTTTTCACGCTGATACCCGTGCGGAGGTAGAACTGCGAGTTGTTGTAGCCGTTGCCACTACCGCGATAATAGAAGGTTTGGCGGTTGTGGTGGGTGTTTTCGGGGTCGCCCAAATACTCCCAAACAGAGCCGTTATAGCCCACCGAGGCGTAGAAACGCGGTTCGCGGTTGGCATATTGCAACGACACGTTGGCGGCCAATGGCTTGTATTTTCCGCGTCGATAGTCGCGTGCGGTGGTAAATCCTTTGAGACGTTCAGCACCGTTTCCGCCGTTCAGCTCGCTGTCTTTGCCAGGACAGTCGGTTCCGTCGTTCATATAATAGGCGTCTACCATCTTCTGGGTAAGGCCATGTGTGTTCCATCCGCCAAAGTCGCGAGGCATGGAATGGCGTGCAAACGACATCATGCTGTGGTTTATGCGTGTGGCATTTTGGTCTATACGCGAGAATATCAGTTCGGGATTGTCTTCTGGGGCAACGTCTCCGTTGAACAAAACACGGTAAGACTTGAAGGGGTCGATGTTTTTCCAGCCCGTTGGCCAGTCGTTTTGGGCAAATTGGCAAGTGGAGTCGGCAGGTACGATGGTGGCCGGGTCGCCAGCTGCATCTGTTGTGCTGAACGAGGCGTGATAGAGGTCGTACACACCAAGCTGCATAACGTCTTTGCAGGCAGCGGCGGCGCGTGCCCATTTCTCCTCTTGATAGTCGGTGTTGAGCAATGTCCGGCCTTTGTCGTCTACCAGCTGCTTGGCGTAGGCATCGGTGTTACCGTTGGCCAACGGACTGGCAGCGAAAGCCAATGCCAGGGCACGTGTGGCCAGGCAAGCACCCTTTGTGGGGCGTGCGATGTTTTCGCCGTCGCGCCTAGTGTATTGTATTTCCTTGGCGGCTTGCACCATTTCACGGCTAATATAGTTGGCCACCTCTTCGTACGAGCTGCGCGGCGTGGCTATCTGTTCGTAACTAAGGGTGTAATCAACGCCTTCGTCGGGCATGATTGGCACAGGACCGTAACGGCGGAGCAACAGCCAATAGAAGTAAGCACGCACAAAACGTGCCTGCCCTTTAAAGTCGAGCCGTTCTTTTTCGGTCATTTCGGTGTTCCTGTAAATGTTGGCGATGAACACTGAGGCCTGATAAATGCCCTTGTAACACATTGTCCAGCCTTGGTTAAAGTCGTTTTCGTCGTATTCGCCTTGCATGAACGTGTTGTACGAAAGCTCGTCAGCCTCCTTTGAGTCGTAGTTAACGTCGCGGTCGCCATAGTACATGTCGTCGGCAAAGGTAAACGAATTGGTTTCTTTCTCCTTGCCAACAACGTCGGCGTTCTCGTCTTTCAAGAACGAATAGGCGTAGGCAAGCCATTGTTGGGAGCGTATTCTGCTGGTGAAGACCTTTTCAATCGTGGTACGGTCTTCAAAGTATTTGTCGGAGTCCAGATAGTCGTTGCAAGCGGAAAAGAGTATTCCGATGCCCAACGCCAACGTTATCAGGGCAATATTTTTACGTTTCATGTTGTATGTCTGTGGTTATAAACTAATTTGTATGCCTGCCGTAAACGAACGAGTGATGGGGTATTCTTCGCCTCGCCTGCTGCTGTCGAGTTCGGGATCCCAAAGGTCGAAGGCCGACCACGTGATGAGGTTTTGCCCCGAAATGTAGATTCGTGCGCTCTCCAAGTGTATGGCGTTGACCCAGGGTTTGGGCATTGTGTAGCCAATGTCGAGGTTTTTGAGGCGCAAGAAACGGCCGTTGCGTAACCAAAAGGTAGATGCCTGCTCGTTGTTGCTATTGCTGCCGTAACTCAAACGGGGGTAGGGGGCATTGGGATTTTCTGTTTCCTTGGTGCCCGATATGTCGGCTGAAATCCATCGGTTGTCGGTTATTCCTTTAAGGATATTTCCCCAGCGGCCATTGCTGAAGGCGTTAACCGTACCGCCGTTGATGAGGAACGTGTATTTGCCAGCTCCTTGGAAGTGGAAGTTAAAGTCGAAACCGCGCCAGCTAATAGAGGCTCCAAGCCCGTAGATGAGGCTAGGGGTGCTGGTTGCACCTATGGCCACGCGGTCGCCATCGTTCACAACGCCGTCGCCGTTAACGTCTTTATATTTGATGTCGCCAGGTTGTACGGTTCCCCAACTTTGCTTGGGCGAATTGCGAATGTCGTCGTAATCGCGGAAGAGGCCTTGTGCAATAAGCCCCCTTTGTTGGCCAATGCGGTAGCCTTTTTCGTACTGATAGGCGTAAACGTTGTTTTCGTCGTCGCGTTCTAGGATGGTGTTTTTACTGTAAGTGATGTTTCCGCGCACCGTCCAGTTTATCTCACCGATGTGGTCCTTGTATTGGAAGTTGCCATCGAAACCGCTAGATTTTACGGCGCCAACGTTTGCCCAAGGGCGACTTTCAAGTCCTGTGATGTCGGGTAAGAAATTGCGTTGCATGAAGATGCCCGTTCTCTTCTCGTAGAAATAGTCCATCGTGAGCGAGAACTTGTTGTCGAACGCCACGAAGTCAAAGCCAACATCGGTTTTGCGCGCAATCTCCCATGTAACGTTTGGCGATGCCACCTGCGTGTAGTGCATGCCTGTGGTGGTGGCTGTGGTAAGGTTCGACCCCCAATTGTAGCCTTCTTTAGTAAAGTCGATAGTGTAAAGGTAGGGGAAACGATGGCTTCTTCCCGCATTGTCGTTGCCCACCATGCCCCACGAGTAACGTAGCTTGAACATGTTGAGCCAGGGTAATGCCTTCTTTACGAGGGGTTCTTCGGCTACGTTCCAAGCTAGGGAGAAGGCAGGGAAGAAACCAAAGCGATGGTGGTCGGCAAAGTTTTCGGAACCGTTATAGCCGAAGTTGAAGTCGGCAAAATAGCGTAGGGCGTAGTTATAGGTTATCTGCCCTGCAACGCCTTGGTTCTTTTGGCTGACAGAGTTTTTAATGTCTGTGCCTATATTTTGTGTCTGTATCCGCTCGTCTTGCGTAAAACGGGCAGTAGCGCCAAAGTTGTGTTGTTTGTTGAAGGTGCGGTTCCAACGTAGTAAAGCCTCCAAAAACTCGCGCCGCGAACCTTCTCCGCCTGATGTTTGGGCCATGGGCGACTCTTCGAAAAGCTTATCCCAAATGATGTTGCCTTGCGAATCGCGGCTGTTGGCGCGATACATGGCTGGCCAAAGGCGATGGTATATGTGGTTGCTATTATAGGTGTCGTATCCGAACCTACCTGTAAACGAGAGGCCACGGGTAATGAAATCCAGCTTTTGGTCTACCGTTACGTTTGTCTGTATGTTGTTGTCCCATTCTTGGTTGTAACCTGTGCGTGTGGCAGAAACCCAAGGGTTCATTTGATATTTTTGGCGACCGTAGGCTGGAACATAGCCATTGGAATAGAGGACGGGAGAACTTAGGGCGTTGAAACCAAAGAGTTCGCCCCATACATATTGGTCGCCAAGACCTGGACTGTTGCGCTTGTTGAGGTTGCCCGATACGCCCAGCTTGATAACCGTTGTGGGTGTAACGTCTATGTCCACATTCATACGATAGTTCCAGCGTTTGAAATTGGCGTTGGTGTTGTACCTGTTGCGCAATGTCTCGTCGGTGTTGTACATGCCTTGGTCTTCTACATACGATAGGGATGCGAAGTAGCGGGCTGTGTTTCCACCGCCACTCAAACTCAAGTCGGCACGATAGCTCATTGCACCATCTTTAAGAAGAAGTTTCGACCAGTCTACGTTGGGGTAGAAGTCGGGATCTAGTCCCGACCTGATTAGTGCCAACTCTTCGGGTTGATACTGTGGAGGGAGGTTGCGCGTTATGCGTGCCTCGTTGAGCAGAGTGGCATACGTGGGCGCATCAACAAACTTCGGAGTGATGGTACGGGTGTTATACGCTACCTCGCCTTTGGCGTTGATGTTTATCTTTCCTTCCTTACCGTGTTTGGTGGTGATGAGAATAACGCCGTTAGCACCCTTCGAGCCATAGATGGCCGTTGCCGAGGCGTCTTTCAATACCGAGAAACTCTCGATGTCTTCAATGTTCAAGTCGTTGATGTTCGACCGTTCGAAACCGTCTACTAGTATCATCGCATCTGAACTGGCGCCGAAGGTTGAGATGCCGCGAACCCAAAAGCGCGATGTGCTTTTACCCGGCTGACCCGACGATTGCATGGCGATGATGCCTGGAACATTACCTGCCAAGGCGTTGGTGAAGTTTGATGAGGGGAATTGTTTCATTTGTCCGAGGTCGACATTGGTGATGGCACCCGTAACGGTGAGTTTCTTTTGCGCGCCAAGACCCGTGATGACAACCTCGTCGATGGTGTTGAGTTTCTCCTCGGCCATCTGTACGTCGATAACCCTTCTGTCGCCTTTAACCAGCACGCTTACGGGTTTGTAGCCCAGGTAAGAGAACACCAGCGTTTGGTATTGCTGCATCTTGATGGTGTATTTACCGTCGATGTTGGTGATGGTGCCCAGTCCCTTGGCATCTTTCACGGTGACGCTAACGCCAATAAGGGTTTCTCCTGTGGCGTCGGTTACTGTTCCCGATATTTCCAGCTGTTCTTGTGCTAAGGCGTTAAGCGTAATGCCGCACAACATCCAGAATAATATAAATATCTTTTTCATTGTCTTATGGCTCTATTTGGAGTTCTATTTTTCCATTGAAATGGTACGTATCTTTCGTCCTTGGGTATCTAGGATGTAGAAAGTGTTAGAGTTTTCGTCGTAGGCAATTCCCGTAGGACTGTTAAAACGAGCCACTTCTCGCAGGTCTCCGTCTTCCGTTCCCCATGTGTTTCCATCGCCAGCTTGCGAGGAAGTGCCGCGTCCTGCGTATGTGCGGACGATGCCGTCGGGGGTGAGATAGCGTATACAGTGGTTTCGGTTGTCGCAGAAGTAGAAATCGTACACATCGTCGCGGTTCTCGGCAACGTATTTCTTGTTCTTCACGAAACAGCCTTGGTAGGGTCTGTTTACTCGTGCACCGGTGCCAACACCGTCTACCCATCCGTCGTTTCGCGCTTGTCCGGCCACAACGTATGGTGGGGCAAAGCTCTTGGTGGTTTCGTTATAGTCGGAACGCAGAATGTAATGCTTGTTTATAACCACGATATAGCAGTACTTGCCAGTGGGGTGGATGAAGATTTTAAACTCCCAACTCACATCTTGAATGGTAAACAGCTCCTTAAAGTTGCCGTCGGTCCAGTTGGGATACCATGTTCCGCCGCTTGTAACGGTGTTGAAGTAGTTGTTCATGTCTAGGCGGAAAACCTGTCCGCGCTCGTAACTGTTGAAGTAAAGTTCGCCGTTTTTGGGATGCACGGCGGCTCCGTTGCACTGCTTGTAGGCAGCTAAGATTTGCGATTTTGATGCGTCGGTGAAGGTCCCATCGGCGTTGCGCTTAACAATCCACACACTGGGACTTTGCAACTGGCGGTCGTCGCGGTCGGTGGAGATGAGCATATATTGCCCGTCGTTCGAAAAATCGATGGAGCGTAGTCGGTGGTTGTCGAACTTGGACATAGAGAGTATGGTCTTTACCTCCTTCTTTTCCATGTCAAGCGCTTGTATGCCGTGTGCATTTTCATCGTAAACGGCATACAGAATGTTGTGGTTTAAGGGGTCGAAGGTAAGGCATCCTTCGCCGGCATAGCCTGTTGCCGTGTTGAAAGGGCCGTCGTGCCAACCTTGGTCGTCGAATTGGTTACGTACGCCACTGAGCGTTCCCACAACCATTTTTCGTTCATAGTTAAACTTGCTGCTGGCCGTTGCGCTCTGTTCGTTGGCTGTTTTGCCGCCAACAGACACCACCACCTCGCCCGAATAGGCCTTGGCAGGCACCAAGCAGTAAAGGCAATCGCCCTTAACACTGATGAGAACGGCGCGCTGTCCGCCAATGGTGACTTTGACATTGTCGGTGTCGTTGCCGAAGTTGCTGCCGTAAACAACCAACTTTTGGTCCACTCCGCCCTCTTTGGGGATGAAGTCTGTCACGGTGACAGGTCGAGATGGGTCGTATTCTGCAGAAGAAACGTCTCCATTGTCGCTTCGACATGCCGACATGCAAGCAACGAAAAACAGCAAGGCTCCCCATGCGAACCTTTGGCCATAGATGTTTAGATTATTTTTCTTCATAAATATATTGTATTTAAACTTTTATTTCTAGTTCCCGGTATTACGCCCTCCCAAAGGGCACTTTCCCGATGTTTAATGTGGTAATTCCATCAGCAAAATTAGTGAGAATTGAATTGTTGAGATAAAACAAACCATTCAAAAGATAAAAAAAACAGGGCATTTGCCTATTTTTTCTATTGAAAGATGTAGAAAATGAAGTGCAATTGTAAATGTGGCTCGATAGACAATGCATGTGGCAAGTACTTGTTTGTCGGGATTAAAACATCAATTTGAAATAGCCTCGCATGACATCTATTGTTATAAGGAACAAATAGCCGTTGATTGTGCTTTTAAGCCTTTGTAGTGTGATTGCAAAGCGGCTGTAGCACGACTACCAACAAGTTGTAGTGTGACTGCGGGTAAGGGTAGCGTCATTACAAAAGGCTTGTAGAAACGGCCTTTATGGTTGTCAACAGGTAAGATGGCATGAAAAAGGCCAAGGTTAAACACAAATGCGTTTGAACCTTGGCCACTAAAAACAATTAAACCTAAATCTTACTTAACGATGAATTTCTTTCCATTACTGATGTAAATGCCTCTTTTAAGTGGGCGTTTCACTTCCATGCCTTGTAGGTTGTAAATCTTACCGTCTTCAACGACATCGCTTTTAACGTTGTCGATGCCATTAATGGTGCCTTGAGAAACCTTCTTGCCGAAGTAGGTAAGGCGGAAGTTGTCGAACACAGCCCAATCGCCGTCCACTTGTTTGTCTTTGGTTACGCCGATGGTAAGTTCGCCTTCGGGGCCAACCTTAATGATGTGGGTGTACACTTTATATAGTCCGCATTCGAAATATTCGGCTGCATCCATCACATCGTCGGGTTGTTCGCCGGCAGTACCGGTCCATCCGATGCCTGGGCATTGGTTCATTCCTGCTGCGATAGAGGGCAGTGCAACCTCGTCGCCCTTACCTTTATATTCGATATAGAGCATGGCATGGCGTGCAGGAGCCGTTCCTTTGGCAACCTTTTGTTGCAAGTTCTCTCGGCTGCCATCGCGATAATAACCTGTCATGTTTACCTGATAATAACCTTCGGGCAAGTTGCTTACAGTTTGGTTTACCTCGAACGAGTTTAGGTAGTATGCTTCGCACACGGGGTTGGTGCGTCTGCCGCGGTCGATAACGCCAAGGTTGGCATCCTTAAAGTCGCCTTTTTTGTCGTTATTCCATTTCTTAAAGAGGTCGGGGCGGTTAAAACCAGGGTTGGCAAGCAAGTAAGTTGCATCGACAGGACGTTTCTCGGTAGCCGTTGCGAGCAGCGCATCACGTTCGGCCTTGGTAACAAGTTTCCATTCGGCGTTGGCATTCTTGGCCACGGCAGCCTCAACAGAAACGGTATTCCAAAACTCCTTATCCATAGCCTCGTCGGCATCGGTGTTGGATTGTGGCGCAAAAGCCAATCCTTGGGCATGGTTGTCGCCCTTTACGATGTTGTAGACGTTGGCCTTGCCTGCGACGGGAACGAACGCCCAAACAGCTTTGTCTGGAATGTCGGTATAGCCATTATAACCCAAGTAATTGCCTGCTTTACCACCAAAGCGATTGATGGTGAAACCGTTTCCTTCGGCTGCAACGGTAAAGAGCAAACCGGGAACGTCTACGGCAGCATGCGTATTCCAATCGGAACCGCCCATAAGGAACTTCTGAGAGGCCACATTGTAGAAATAGAATTCGCCTGCACCCGCTTTGGCACCCTTGTAAATGTCGGGCATCTTGTCGGCAGCAACAATCTTACGAGCCACGCGCAGGTCTACAAGAGCCGCCTTCATGTCGGCATTGGTCGTGGCGGTTTTGGCCACCTTCTCGGCCTTTACCGTGGCGGCATTAAGCTGTGCATCGTTGTTCTTATTGATGTTTTTGCAAATTTCAGTCGTTTTTACCAAGGCAGAATAGTTCTCTGAGCAGGCAGCAACGGCATCGTAAGCCTTTTGTAAGTTAGAGGTTGCGGCGATAATGGCCACAGGGTCGGTAGAGGTGAGGGTCTTGTTGGCTGCTGCAATGGCATCTGTGTATTGCTTGCTCAATGCAGGGGCGACGGCACCTTTAAACGCTTTTGTTGTGGCAAGTATCGCTTTAAGGTCTTTCAGTGCCTCTTCTGCGGTTTGAAGAACTTTCGAACCAAGGTATTTTAAAGAGAAGTTGGAGATTACGCACCAATCGTCGACAACGCCAGCCTCCTTTTTAACGCCCAATTTCAGTGTTCCATCTGTAACGGTAACGGTTATTTCGGGGTTTTGGTAATTGCCCTTCCATAAGGCGCAGTTGGCCTCGTGGGTTGTATTGGGTACGTATAACCCACTATTTTGCTTGTTCTCGCGTTCGGCTTGGAAATTAAATCCCTCTTCGGGAGCTTTTTTCGCACCTGCGTAAAGAGACATGATGGGGGCAGAAGTGCCGTTGGCATAATAGGTGGCGCGAAGTTGTTCGGTGCCATTGATAAACTTGTCGGCACCATATCCGTACATTGCATAGTTGCGCGTTTCGCTTGAACCGTCTCGATAATATCCGCGTACGCTGAACTTATAGGTGCCGTTGGGCAACCCGCTGATTGTTTGATAGAAATCGAATGTTTGCGTGTTCCAGAACTCTTGGATGGTGTTTGCCCTCACAATGTCCCATCCGCCGCGATAAGTAGAATGCTCGGTGTTAGGTGCAGCCGTACAATCCATTTTGAAAAGGTTGTTCTTCGTCACGAGGTCGGATGCGCCGATAAGCCACGTTACGTCCACGGGATGTTCGGCAGAGGCCTTCGCCTTTGCATCGGCAATACGTTCTTCTCGTGTAACAAGCTGCCAAACGCTGTTCTTCTCCTTATCTACTGTGAGCAGGTTATTGTCTGCCCCTAGCACCAAGGCATCGCATTCTAGCCAGTATCCGTGTATGGATTGCATGTTGTCGGCAGGCGATAGCTCCCAATCCCCAATGTTATCGGCGGGCATGTCCCAATAAAGCAAGCCTGCATCTCCAATTTTTTTCGATACGCAGTTGCCTTTGTAAAAGATGGAACTCAACCTAAACGTCTTTGCTCCTGTTTTTTCAAAGGTGATGGGTAGGCCGCGCGTACCCACGTTAACGGCCGTTGCCCATCCGTCTTTCACGGTGTTGTTGTTTTGAAGCCACAAGCCCGTGGCGACATTATAGAGATAATATTCCCCTCCATTGCCGATAGCATGTCCTGGCCAAGGCGTGGTTTGGGCGTTGAGCAGGGTTGCGCTCAACAATCCTAGACCTAATGATAGTACTTGCTTTTTCATAAGTTGTTTTTAGTTAAAATAATTACTCTATGTTCGTTAAGGTTTCGGCATATATCAAATATAGATACAACCCTGCATGGGGTTGGGTGCTTACACCATATTATATATAGAAACTTGAACTATTTGTTGCCGATTGTTTACGCTGCAAAGATAGACTTTATTTTAAGTACCGATGCGTAAAATCCGTTCAGAGTATAGCAAAAAAGAACCAAAGGGGCTTGTTGGTCCGATTTTGTTATTATTTGGAATGATTGTCGTACCCTTATCTAAAAGGGACAAGTAATTTTGCAATGTAATCAGAATTAATGTTTAAACCAATACCATAGTATTTTGTTCAATATGAAAAAGCTATTACTTTGTTTGGTTGGTGCGGCAAATATGCTGGCGGCAGAGGCGCAGGGCGGTTCGTTTTTCGAACCTTATCGGCGTACCAGTCTTCGCTTGCCGTCTGTCCCACTGATTGTAAACGACCCCTATTTCTCCATTTGGTCGCCTTACGATAACCTATACGACGGCACTACACGTCATTGGACGGGACAGCAGAAAGCCATTGACGGCTTGTTGCGCGTTGACGGAACGACCTACCGATTTATGGGAAAGGAGAAGGGCCGACTACTGAGACCCGTGGCACCAATGGCCGACACGGGAGCGTGGAAAGCAAAGGTTAGCTATGCAAAACCAGCGGCAAATTGGGCGCAACGCGACTTTAACGACAGCAAATGGCAAACACAACAGGCGGCGTTTGGCACGCCCAAAGAGTATCCTAACATACGTACGGTTTGGACGGACACCAATTCGGACATCTATATACGTAGGCATGTGACGCTGAGCAAAGAAGACTTGGCGCGCGACTTGTGGCTGATTTACTCGCACGACGATAAGTGTGAGGTGTACGTAAATGGCGTTTTGGCCATCGAGACGGGCGAAACGTGGGTGCAGAACGAAGAGCTGATGTTGTCTGCTAATGTAAAACAAAGTTTGCGTGTTGGCGACAACGTCATCGCATACCACGTGCATAACACCACAGGAGGAGCCAATGCCGACATCGGACTATTTGCCAACGTGAAAGAGAAACACAACAACATGCGTAATGCCGTACAAACGGGCTGCGACGTTATGGCCACCAACACTTACTATACGTTTCGTTGCGGAGGCGTAGACCTGCGTTTGGTTTTCACCGCACCTATGTTTCTCGACGACCTGAACTTGCTTTCTACACCCATTAACTACATATCTTATCAGGTTTGCTCCAACGATAAGCGAAAGCATGATGTGCAGATATTCTTCGGAACGACACCCGAACTAGCGGTGATGAAGAACACCCAACCCACGGTTTCGCGCATACAAAACGTTAACAACATTGACTATGTGCGAACGGGAAGTGTAGAACAGAACGTGTTGGGCAAAACGGGCGACATCATTTGCATTGATTGGGGTTATCTGATGATGCCCAACGTGAACGGAAACGTTACGATGGCCGACCAGAATGTTGTGGAAAGCCAATTTATCAGTAAGGGAACGCTGGCCCAACGCGATGCACTGCGTATCAAGAGCAATAACGAAAGCGAGATGCCCATGTTGGGCTACTTGCATAACTTCGGGTTGACGGAACGCGATTCTAGTTATATGATGATAGGTTACGATGAAGTTCAAGACGTGCAATTCCTTGGAACGCGCTACAAAGCCTATTGGGCGAAAGATGGGCAGCAGCTCACTGATGCCTTCGAAAACTTCCGCGATAATTATAAGTCGTACATGCAACGTGCGCGCCGATGGGACAAGATTATATACGACGATGCCTTAGCGGCAGGAAACAAGAAGTATGCCGAGACCTTAGCAGCATCTTATCGACAAACGTTAGCCGCCCATAAGCTGTTTATGGATAAGGATGGCGACCTGATGTACTTCTCGAAAGAGAACAGTTCGGGTGGATTTATCAACACGGTAGACGTTACTTACCCTGCCGCACCGCTGCTTTTTACCTATAACACGCAGTTGGAGAAAGGTGCATTAGAGGGCGTATTCAAGTATTGCGCCGACAGCTCGCGCTGGGGATTTCATTTCCCTGCACACGACTTGGGTTTCTATCCCATAGCCGACAAGCAGACGTATGCCTCTTGTTTCCCAGGTGCCAAGGGCGATTTTGGCAAGAACATGCCTGTGGAAGAGGCAGGAAACATGGTTATACTCACGGCAATGACCTGTTTGAGAGAAGGAAAGGCCGACTTTGCCAAGAAGTATTGGGACTTGCTGACGATGTGGACAAACTATTTGGTAGCTAACGGACAAGACCCAGCCAACCAACTTTGCACCGACGACTTTGCCGGACATTTGGCCCACAACGTAAACCTTTCTGTAAAGGCCATTATGGGAATTGCAGGCTATGCACTGATGGCACAGATGCAAGGGGAGAACGCCACATACCGCACTTATATGGACAAGGCGCGCCAAATGGCTGCAACGTTGGAACGAACGGCTAACGATGGCGACCATTACCGATTGGCTTACGACCGCAGTGGCACGTGGAGCATGAAGTATAATATGGTGTGGGATAAGCTGTGGGGGCTTAACCTCTTTTCCAAACAAATGAAACAGAAGGAGTATAGCTATTATCTTACAAAGGCAGAACCATACGGCATACCTTTGGATAATCGCGAAAGATATACGAAATCAGACTGGGAGATGTGGACAGCATGTTTGGCCGAGAACCAAGAGGGCTTTGCACGCATTGCCGACCTAGTGTGGGAGTTTGCCAACAAAACAAAGAACCGAGTGCCGTTTAGCGACTGGTATTGGGTGAACAGTGGCGACTATCAGATATTCAAAGGTCGCTCTGTACTTGGCGGACATTGGATGAAGGTGCTGATGGATAACTTCTTGAAGAATAAGAAGTTTTCGACAGGCATTGAGAATGAACCTCAAACTTCCGACACCTCGAAGAAAGAAGTGGGACGATACGATGTAGACGGACGGCGACTATCTACTCCGAAACAGGGAATAAACGTTGTTCGGTACAAAGACAAGACAGTGAAGAAGGTGGTGGTGAGGTGAGTGTATGAGGTTTTGAGTTTTTAAGTTGATGAGTTTTTGAGTATTTAAGTTCTCAAACCCCATAACTATAACTCACAAATTCACAAGCTTATGAGTTTATAAACTTGACAACCCGTGAACTTACCAACTCACGAAGATTTCAATGTAACTAAAAGTTGATAACCCCTATTTATGAAAATAGACGCGATAAAAAGAATAGCCCTTGTAGCCAATCTGCTGATGTTGGCCGCAGTTGTTCGTGGGCAATATACCAATCCGGTCTTAAACAAAGACATGCCCGACCCAAGCGTTGTACGTGCACCCGATGGCCAATTCTATGTTTATGCCACAGAAGGCGGTGGGCTGTGTGTACCTATTTATAAGTCGCGCGACCTCGCCACACGATGGCGATTTGCGGGTTCGGCCTTCAACAGCTCAACTCGTCCCACTTTTATAAAAGGTGGAAACATCTGGGCACCCGACATTAATTATATCAATGGGCAATTCGTTCTTTACTATTCGATGGCCGAATGGGGGAAGGAATGGAACTGCGGCATCGGTGTAGCCACGTCTCCTTCGCCCCGTGGAGGGTTTGTAGACAAGGGAAAACTCTTTACCAGCACCGAGATAGGCGTACAAAACAGCATCGACCCTTGTTTCTTTCAAGACGATGACGGCAAGAAATACCTCTTTTGGGGTAGCTTTCGCGGCGTGTGGGGTATAGAACTGTCTGCCGATGGATTGGCTTTAAAGCCTGGTGCAGAGAAGTTTCAGATTGGTCCGAACCACAATTGGATGCATCATGGTACTGAGGCCACGATGATTGTTAAACGCAAAGGCTATTATTACTTCCTGGGTTCGTTGGGCAATTGTTGCGAAGGAGCCAACAGCACCTACCGAGTTGTGGTGTCGCGAAGTAAAGACTTGCGTGGCCCATACGTCAATAAGCGCGGTAAGAAGATAATGGATGTGGGCGGTTCGTACGAAAGTGTGCTGTCGGGCAACGAATTTGTGGCTGGTCCTGGCCATTGTTCGCAACTGATTATCGACGATAACGGCGATTATTGGATGCTTTATCACGGGTTTGATAAGACAGATATAGATGCTGGTAGGAAACTTTTCGTGGACAAGGTGTTATGGGATGCTGATGGCTGGCCCTATATAGCGGGCAAGCATCCGTCGAAAGGAGGGGCGGTTCCCTTCTTTAAAGATGGCGAACTTAGCGGCATTGCTGATGTGGATGCCACGCAAGATACCTACACCATTGCCCGCGGCGGCAACAATTATTATCAGATTTCAAGCCCCGATAACTCTGCCTTCACTTGGGAACTCTACGCCATAAGCGGCGAAAAGGTAAAAGCAGGCAGAGCCATAAACGCACAAGACTTGTGGCTGAACGATGTGCCCGTGGGCATATATGTGGTAAAGGTGCGGGGAAATAGCGGCAGTGTTAATCAGAAAATCGTAAAGGTTCAGTAGAAATATCTCTGTATCGAGGACTATCTTTCGCCAGACGTGCAGCAGAACCAACCTAATGCCACGCCCCAAACATCAACGTATAAGGTGGTGAAATAAGAGTAACTAGAAACCTAGAATAGTATTTATTAAAACCAAGAACAATGAAAAGAGAACATCTTTTTAAACGCAGTTGTCTGAATGCAGCATTGATGCTGCTGTTTGGCTGTTGCTCGATAGCGTGCAGCAAAGAAGACAACAATCCCACTCCTGAGCCTCCAAAGCCTGTGGAAGTGTATCAAGACCTGAAAGTTTTCCAACTAAACACATGGTTTGGAGCAACGCAAGTGAACAACGCTTATAATGGATTGGTAGACGTTATTAACCAAGTGGACCCCGATGTAGTGTTGTTGTGCGAGTTGCGTAACGACCTATTGCTGAAAAAAATCCCCGATGGCGACGGCGAGTACACACATCGGCTGTGCCAATCGTTAAAGACAAAGTACCAAAAAGATTATTATGGCAAAAATCATGGCACGTTTGTTGGCGTGCTGTCGAAGTACGAGATAAAGAGTTTCAAGGTTCTTCCCACACCCACCGACAACTATATGATAAAGGTAACAGTGGAAGTTCGTGGACAAGAAATGACCTTCTATTCTGCACACCTCGACTATAAGCACTATGCTTGCTATCTGCCGAGAGGTTATAATAGTGGTCCTGATTGGTCGAAACTGCCCAATCCTATTACCGATAGCGAACGGATAATGAAAGACAACCGACTGAGTACGCGCGACGAGGCGATGGAAATGTTTCTCGACGATGCCCAAGGAGAGATGAATAAGGGGCGTATTGTTGTCTTAGGTGGCGACTTTAACGAACCGTCCGACCTTGATTGGCAGGCCAACACCAAGGATTTGTACAGTCATAACGGCGTAGTGGCCAACTGGGACTGCTCTGTAATGTTGAGAAAGGCTGGTTTCGTAGACACCTATCGCGAGAAATTCCCCAACCCCGTAACACATCCAGGTTTCACATTCCCTGCCGATAACAAGGATGCCAACATTGGCCAGCTGTCTTTCTGCCCCGAATACGACGAGCGCGACCGTATCGATTTTGTGTATTACAACAAGTCGCAACCTGTTGAATTGCTGAAAGCCGAACTCGTCGGACCGTCTGGTTCCATCTATTTTGGCAAGCGTGGAGCCAACGATTCGAAGGATGTCTTTATCGAACCAACAGGAACGTGGCCCACAGATCATAAGGGAAACCTTACCACACTTAAAGTTCGCGTGAAGAAATAGGCGCGGCATAAGATTGTAAATACATAGTTAACATTAAGACGAAACCACAATATGAAAAGGAATAAACCCACAATGAGGCGTTGGATATACGCGCTCTTCATAGCCGCTTTGTGTGGCAACATAGCTGCTTGCGGCGATAAAGACGAGGACAATACACCGAGTTACAACCCTAATGTGCCTGTAACCATCAGTCGTTTTACGCCTGCCGAAGGCAGCGAAGGCCAAGAAATGGTTATCTATGGCACAAACTTCGGACTCGACTCTAAACAGGTAAACGTAACGATTGGCGGAAAGACAGCTAAGCTAACGTACGTAAAGGCCGACAGTATTGGCTGTATTGTGCCCTATTGGACCGAGTCGGGACGGTTTGAAGTGGAGGTGAAGGTGGCTCAACAATCAGCCAAGGCCACTACAATGTTTGCATACGCCAGTCCGTTGATGGTGCGCACGCTGATTGGTTACCGCATAAGCGACGGCGACCCAGGGTGGAACGATGGTAAATTTGGTACGGGCAAGGACGACGGCTCGGCTACTTTCGGCAAGCAAGCCGCCTTTATGAGGTTCGACCCACAGAACCACGACCACCTATATGTTGCATACGAAGATTTCGATTATAGTGGCTATGGTGTGCAACTCTTCGACTTGAAGGCGAAGACTGTTACCACCGTGATGCACGGCAGTAAGTGTTTCGAAGGTAAGCGCTTACGTGCAATAGACTTTACGGCAAAGGGCGACATGGTGATTGCCACCGACCGCGACGACAGCGGTGACCGTTCTACTAGTGTGTGGATTGTTAAACGCAACGCCGATGGCAGCTTTACCGACGAGTCTAAGTGCGAGGTGCTGGCCGCTTACAAGCAATGTAACACCGTTGCCGTGCACCCAGTTAACGGAGAACTATACTTTAACAGCTACGGCAACAATGCGATTTATCGCCTAGACGTGGCCAAATACTATGCCAATGCCTCGGAAACAACTCCTTGGGACCCATATCTCACGGGCAACAACTACGAGCAAATGCTCACCCTTGGTGCTAGTCGCTGGAACTTTAACATCACCATGCACCCCACAGGCAAGTACGCTTACGTAATAGCACTGAATCAACACTGCATCTATCGTATGGATTACGACGAGGCTACTAAGCGTTTCAAGCAGCCTTACCTCGTTTCTGGGCAGCAGGGTGTGAAAGGATGGGCCGATGGCAAGGGCGACGGCACGTTAATGAACTTCCCCTATCAAGGCATATTTGTGAAGAATGCAGACTACGTGGCACAGGGCAAGGAAGACGTTTACGATTTCTACTTCTGCGATTACGATAACTATTGCGTGCGTTACCTCACACCCGAAGGTCGTGTTCGCACCTTTGCAGGGCGCGGAGCAACATCAGCTATGGGCGATGGCAACACTTGGGGGCCTGATGATGGCGACTTACGAGAGACGGCGCGCTTTGGAAGTCCTACGGGCATTGCCTACGATGAGCGTACCGAAACATTCTACGTTTTCGACACCTATTATAAGAGTGTGAGAACAATAAGCCGTTGAAAGCACACCTTTAACCATACGTGGTGCCGCCAAATCGTTTTGGTTGCATAGCCAAATCATTGGCGATGCCACGGCAGGTTACTTGTTTGGCGTCTTTCGCATAGAGAGACGGTATGGCCTGAAGATAGATAACGTCAACTGTTATTGACGATATTCACAGCATAAAAACAACAGAGAAAACGATGAAACGAATAAAAGTCATTCTGCTAGGTTGGGCGTTTGTAGCGAACATTGGTCCGTTACAAGCGCAAGGCTTGTCGATGTCGCTTAGCCTAAAAACGCCAGGCAATCCGTCTGAAACGCGCCAATTGCAACAACAAGGGCAATATTGGGCGACCGATGGACCATTAAGCATTGTGTCTTCTACTACGAAAGACGGCGACGACGAACTGCTGACCGTTACCCTCTCGGCGCGCGAAAAGGTGTATTTCCACCTCGAACTCAGCCTCAACACAGGGCTATCGTCTAGCGAGACAGAGTTTTACATGCCTGGTTTCTGGTATCATCGCAACATGCGCTCACCCCAAGAGGCTCCTTCTTTCAAGACGAGTAAGCATTGGTGTTTTAGAGAAGACCGTATGTCTACACCGTTAACTAGTGCTTTTAACCCACACGATGGGCAAGGCATTTCTGTATTGCGCGTGTTAGATACACCTTGCGATGTACAAGTTCAGCTAACTACGGGCGAGATAATACTTCCTGGGCGCACATCCGTGGGTTATGCAGGTTTCGACGGCGAGGGAAACACCGTGGCCTTAAAGTTTGGCTATCCTTATAAGGAAACTCCCAAACGATACATCCGCAAGTTAACGCTCATAGACCCCATAACGGCTTTTGCCAAGCTAGAAAAGGATGAACAGCAAACCTTGCGTTGGCGCATACATCGCTATAAAGCTAATGATTTCGGCAGCTTTGTTACGCAAGTGTGGCAGTATGGCTACGACCGCATGCAGCCACAACCCCTGAAAAGTGCCTACACGGGTGCAGAAGTGAAAGCTGCCCTCAGCGATTACTTCCGCCATTCGTTCGTAGACCGCTACCCATTGAAATACAATTCGGGGCTCTCACTTCGGGTTAACGACTGCCTACCAGAAACAGAAATGCAGATAGGCTTTTGCGGACGTGTGTTGCTTAATGCCTTCAACGAGATAGAATACGGTGTCGAAACAAAAGACGAAGACCTTGTTAACAAGGGACAAGCCATCTTCGACAGTTTTTTGAGCAACGGATTTGGGGAAGGTGGCTACCTGCACGACTTTGTAAACTTCCGCGACGGTTTCCCAAAAGAAAGCATCCATTCCATTCGTCAGCAAAGCGAGGCTGTGTATGCTGTACTACATTATTTAAAATACGAGAAGAGCCGCGGTCGTCGCCACATAGAATGGGAGCGGCGCATACGTACCATTCTCGACAACTTCGTTGCCTTAATAAAAGACGATGGGCACTTCGCTCGCAAGTTTAAGTCTGATGGAACAGACGTCGATGCGTCGGGAGGCAGCACTCCTTCGGCTACCTCTGCATTGGTGATGGGGTGGAAATACTTCGGCAACAAGAACTATTTGCAAGCCGCTCGCCGAACGGTAAGCTATGTGGAGAAGAACATTATCTCGCAAAGCGACTATTTCTCGTCTACGCTCGATGCCAATTGCGAAGACAAGGAGGCCGCCATTGCCGCCGTAACAGCCACCTATTATCTGGCTATGGTTACTAAGGGCGAGGAGAGAAAACACTATATCGACCTGTGTAAGCAGGCCGCTTACTTTGCCCTTTCCTGGTATTACACGTGGGATGTGCCCTTTGCACCTGGCCAGATGACGGGCGAACTGGGACTGAGAACACGCGGATGGGGTAATGTTTCGGTAGAAAATAACCATATAGACGTGTTTGTTTTCGAACTTCCCCACATCCTTAGCTGGCTGGCTCAGCAAACGGCCGAACTGCGTTTTAAGGGCATGTACGATGTTATTACATCTTCGCTCAGTCAGCTGTTGCCTGTTGCTAACAACCTTTGCGGTGTGGGTAAGCAGGGCTTCTACCCCGAAGTGGTGCAACATACCACGTGGGATTACGGACACAATGGCAAGGGATTTTATAACGACATCTTTGCGCCAGGCTGGACAATTGCCTCCCTTTGGGAACTATATTCTCCTAATCGTACAACAGATTTCTTGAAATAATACGGCCGTTTTTCGGTTTGTTTGAATAATTTCGTACCTTTACGCAACAAACTAATGCAGATGAAGAGAATAAGATTGATGATAGCTGCGTTGCTTCTGCTTGTCGGAATGACAGGCAGGAGCAACATCCTGTTCAGGCACATCGGCGTGGAGTCGGGACTGTCGCAAAGCACCGTGCTCGCCATTTTGCAAGACCGAACAGGCCTGATGTGGATAGGTACGAAATCTGGACTAAACCGTTACGACGGCACCTTATTTAAATGGTATTACAGTTATCCCGACGGACATAGCCTAGGCAGTAGCTATATCAACGCGCTTTTTGAAGATGCGAATGGCCGAATATGGGTGGGAACAGATTGTGGCGTGTGGATTTACAGTCCATTGACCGACTCTTTCAGCCGTTTCGACAAACGAAGTGCCGACGGCGTGAGCATCACTAACATGGTGAACGTGATAAAAGGTCATGGCGACAAGATATACATCACGGCTAACGAACAGGGAGTTTTCTGCTACGACTTACGTCGCAACCACCTTTCACACTTCCGATTGAAGGGATATCCCAACGTTGCAGGTATGGCCATTGGCGACAACGGGGCGGTGTGGCTCGGACTTTTCGGCGGCGGACTATACACCACCGACCACGCATTTCGCACGCTCACGCCCTTTCGCACACAAGATGGGCAAACGCCCTTTGCAGGAAACATTGTTTCGGCCATACTGCCCTTGGGCAACGGGCGCTACGCCATTGGCACCGACCGACAAGGACTTTCGCTTATAGATGCTGCACGCCACAGTTTCGAACCCCTAGTAACGAGTGTCGAGGGAAAGGACCTTTTCGTGCGTAACCTTATACTAAGTCATCACGAGGTATGGGCGGCAACCGAGCAAGGCATGCTGGTTTACAACCTAGATACCCACGCCATACAACACTTTACCTATAATCCCACAGACCCTTTCTCCATATCAGACAATCCGCTTTATTGCCTCTACAAAGACCGCGAGGGCGGTTTGTGGGCTGGCTCTTATTTTGGCGGACTGAATTACTTGCCTGCCATACACCCCATTTTCGAACGTTTTGTGCCACAAGGCAGCGCAAACGGACTACATGGACGGCGCGTGCGCGAGATGGTTATGGACAAACAAGGGAGAATATGGATAGGAACAGAAGACGGCGGACTGAACTGTATGGAACCCGACAGCGAAACATTTAGCCATATTGCGGCCAGCAACGCCTTCCCAAACGTGCATGGACTTTGCGTGGACGGCAACGAATTGTGGGTGGGCACCTTTGCCTCGGGCCTAAAAGTTATTGATACGCGCACCCACCAAGTTGTCAAATCGTTCAAGGCCGACGGCCGTTTGGGGTCGCTCCACGACAACACCATATTTAGTATAGCGCGTTCGCCCCAAGGCGTAATGTACCTTGGCACCATACGTGGATTATGTACCTACGACGCCAACACCCAATCTTTTGTCTACGATAAAGCCGTTCCGCCCGTGCTCATCAACGATGTAAGTTTCGATTCGCACGGAAACCTGTGGCTAGCCACACAAACCAATGGCGTATTTATGCGCCACAATGGCCGTTGGACAAACTTTAAAGCAACCCAATCGGGGCTTACTTCAAATAAGGCCCTGAGCATTTTCGAAGATAGCGAAGGCACTATTTGGGTGACAACGCAGGGCGGTGGCGTGTGCAGGTTCAACTTTTCCACCCGTCGTTTCAAACCTTTACAGCAAGGTGTACTTAACAGCACGTCTACGTTTTTCCGCATGGAAGAAGATGGCGACGGCGTGCTTTGGCTTTCGGGCTATGCTGGTTTTGTGCGCTACGACCCCCATAGCGGCGACGTACGCACCTATAACAACAGCACGATGCTGCTCGACAACCAGTTTAACTATAACTCGTCGCTCATCGATAAGCGTGGGCGAATTTACTTTGGAAGCCTTAGCGGCATTGTGCGCTTTTCGCCGTCGGCATTGAAAAAAGAACAGCGCATGCCCCAACTTGTGGCCACCGATTTATATATAGGCAACGAACACGTAGACAACTTCACAAAGGGCACACCCTTGGAACAAAACATTGTGTTTACTCGTAAGCTATCGTTGGCTTACAACCAAAATTCATTTAGGTTGCATGTTGTACCCCTAAGCTATTCAAGGCAAAATTGGGGAGCGTTAGAATACAAGCTCGAAGGGTTCGACAAGAGTTGGCAACCTATGGGCGCAGACTTCTTTATGACCTACGCCAACCTGCCTGCTGGCTCTTATCAGCTAATTGTGCGCATGAAAGACCAAAACGGAAAGGCTTATCCTGGCGAGTATAGGCTAGACATCAATGTGCGCCCATTCTTCCTATTCTCCATTTGGGCCAAACTATTTTATGTGGTTTTGCTCGCCGTTTTGGTTTGGTTGTTGATGCGTTATTGGAACCGCCGTGCCGAAACGCGTCGCCGACACGCTATGGAGACCTTCGAAACGCGCAAAGAACAAGAACTGTATCAAAGCAAGATACACTTCTTTACCAACGTGGCGCATGAGATACGCACACCGCTTACGCTGATTTTAGGCCCGTTGGAAAACATTCTCAGCACGCAGAAGGTGAAAGACAATGATGTGAAAGACGACCTCAACATCATGTACGAGAATACGCAAAGGCTTACCGACCTAATAAACCAACTGCTGGATTTTCGCAAGACAGAGAAAGACGGCCTACGCCTCAACTTCGAATATTGCAACCTTACGAAACTGGTTACCGACATATATAACCGTTTCCGTTCGGCTATGCGCGAGAAGAACATCAACGCCACGTTATCGTTGCAAGGCAACAACCTGCATGGCTATGTTGACCACGAGGGCTTTACCAAGATTGTAAGCAACCTGATTAACAACGCTGTGAAGTACTGTCTGTCGTATATCTCGGTGACATTGAAGACCGACGATGCACAACTTTTCCTCACCGTGGCCAACGATGGCAACATCATACCTTTGGATTTGCGTGAAAAGATATTCGAGCCTTTCTTCCATATCGACACGGCCGAACACTCTACATCGGGCACGGGCATTGGCTTAGCCCTCGCTCGTTCGCTGGCCGAACTGCACAATGGTCATTTGCGCATGGGCGATGAGGCGGATATGAATGTGTTTGTGCTTACCTTGCCCTTGGTGCAAGAAGTGCCCGTAAGGTTGGGAGGCAATGGAATAGGGGACATAACGCCTGCGAAAACCGAACTCGCAACCACGCAGGAGGCGCAGACCAAACCCTACACGCTGCTGCTTGTAGAGGATAATGTGCAGATGTTGGAGTACGAAAAGCGGTGCTTGGAAAAAGAATACAACATCGTTACGGCCACCGACGGCGAAGAGGCTTTGTTGCAAATGGAGCGTAACAACGTGAACCTTGTGGTTACAGACGTGATGATGGAACCGATGGACGGCATGGAGCTATGTCGTCGCATTAAGTACAACGTCGACCTTTCACACATTCCCGTAATCATATTAACGGCCGTTACCTCCGAACGAGGTAAGATGGAGGGAATGGAAAGCGGTGCCGATGCCTACATCGTGAAACCATTCTCCATGAACTTCCTTTCTCAAACCGTGCAAAACCTATTGCGGCAGCGCGAGGAAATAAAGAAGATGTACGCCACTTCGCCATTTGTTTCGGCATCGTCTGCCTCTATCAGTCCTGCCGATGCCGAGTTCTTGGAAAGGTTAAAGGCGGCTGTTATGCGCAATATCGGCAACAGCGACTTTAACGTAGACCTCTTGGCGGCTGAGATGAACATGAGCCGCACGAGCCTTAACCGCAAGGTGCGCGGCACGCTAGACCAATCGCCCAACAACTATATACGTATAGAAAGACTTAAAGCAGCAGCCGAAATGCTTAAAACAGGCGATAAGAAAGTGAATGAAGTGTGTTACAACGTGGGCTTTTCTAGTCCAAGTTATTTCACCAAATGCTTTTACGAACAGTTTGGCATTTTGCCCAAAGAATTTAATAAAGAACAATGAGACATTCAGTAAAACCCATCTTTACGGCGGCATGGCTCGCATGGCTGTCGCTGTCAACCCAATTGTCGTTGGCGCAGACGTCGACTTACAATAATCCCGTGATAGACAAGAGCGCGCCCGACCCAACGGTGATACGCGCCGAAGACGGCACATATTATCTTTACGCCACAGAAGATACGCGCAACGTGCCCATATACCGCTCAGATAACCTTGTGGATTGGAAGTTGGTGAGCACGGCCTTTACCGACAATTCGCGCCCTAAATGGCTACCGAAAGGCGGTATTTGGGCGCCCGACATTCAGCGCGTTGGCGGTAAATACCATCTATACTATTCTAAATCGGTATGGGGTGGGGAATGGGATGCTGGTATCGGCGTTGCTGTAAGCAATGGTCCTGCCGGTCCCTTTGTCGACCGCGGCTGCATGTTTACAAGCAAGCAGATTGGTATTCAAAACTGTATTGATCCCTTTTATATCGAAGACGGGGGTAAGAAATACCTTTTCTTCGGTTCGTTTCATGGCATATATGGTGTAGAGTTGAGTGCCGATGGCTTGCATGTAAAGCAGGGCGCTAAGCCACGCAAGGTTGCAGGAACGTTTATGGAGGCAACTTACATCAGACGGCGTGGGGGGTATTATTACCTCTTCGGGTCGGCAGGCACTTGTTGCGACGGGGCTCGCAGCACATACCGTGTAACCATTGGCCGCTCTAAGAGTCTTTTCGGACCTTACTTAGACAAAGCCGGCCAGCGTCTGCTTGATAACCATTACGATGTGTTGTTGAGTAAGAATGGCAATGTTGTTGGCCCTGGGCACAACGCAGGACTGATTACCGACGATGCTGGCAACGACTATATGTTTTATCATGGCTTTAAGGCATCCAACCCCGATGATGGTCGGGTGGTGTGGCTCGACCGCATAGAGTGGGCCGAAGGGTGGCCTTTGGTGGTGGGAAACGAACCTTCGAAGACGGGCACAGCGCCAACAGTGAAGTCTGGTAGTCGTGGTGTGGCTACGCGTTCAGGACTATATCCCAACGATTTCGAGGCCAGCATCAATGGTAAACGCACACGTCTTTACACGTTGGTTAACAATAAAGGCATGGAAGTTTGCCTGACAAACTTTGGTGCGCGCATTGTTTCTATCATGGTTCCCGACAGGCGTGGCACACTGCGCGATGTGGTTTTAGGTTACGACAACATTGCCCAGTATGCCGACTATCAGCACTTCGGGTCGGATTTTGGTGCGGCAATCGGACGTTACGCCAACCGAATTAACCAAGGACGCATTGTTGTAGACGGCAAAACAGTGCAGTTGCCTCGCAACAATTATGGGCATTGCCTGCATGGAGGCTTTACGGGTTGGCAATATCAAGTGTACGATGGTAAGCAACTTAACGACTCAACGGTGGAGATGAGCCTTGTTTCGCCCGATGGCGACAATGGTTTTCCCGGCACTGTTCGTGCCACTGTGCGTTATACACTCACGTCCGACAACGCCATTGACATTCGTTATGAGGCCACAGCAGATAAGAAGACAGTTATCAACATGACCAACCACTCGTACTTTAACCTCAACGGCAAGCCTTCGCAACATGGCGAGAACCAAGTGCTTTACATCAATGCCGACCGCTATACGCCTGCCGACACTACCTATATGCCTACTGGTCAAATGCTGAAAGTTGCTGGCACGCCAATGGATTTCCGCAAGCCAACGCCGTTAAGTAAAGACATCAACAACCAACGCTTTGCCATGACACGCAATGCACGTGGGTTCGACCATAACTGGTGCTTGAATACTTGGCACAACGGACAACCCGACGAACATGCTGTGGCGGCCTCGTTGTACAGTCCTCAAACGGGAATTATGCTCCAAGTGTTTACCAACGAACCTGGCATACAGGTTTACACGGGTAACTTTCTCGATGCCTCTTTTGCTGGTAAGCATGGCTATCGCTACCCCAAGCATTCGGCCGTGTGCCTAGAAACGCAGCATTACCCCGATAGTCCTAACCGTCCCGAATGGCCTAGCGCATGGCTCGAACCTGATAAAAAGTATAGCAGCCACTGCGTGTACAAGTTTTCTGTGCGGTGAACAGGCTTATAAAGGTGAAAGGGTGAAAAGGTGAAAAAATGACTGTGCCTGCTGATGGACGAGTTGGTCTAGTATAACTAGAAAGCCTAGTGGACCTAGGAGGACTAGTATTGCTAGAAAGGCTAGATAAGAATGCTGGACCACTTGCTAACTTGCCCATTTATTAACTCGTTCCCTTGTCAGCTTGTGATTGTTTGTTGGTGTATGAAACTTCACCGATGTATAAACAATCACAAGCTGTTTTTAATTTATTGCTGTCTGGTAAACATTTCTTCTCGGCCTACTGTTAGAGAGTAAGGAATAATAATGGTCATTAAACGGTTATTCATTGCGCCTAAGCTTATGAACTCATAACCTTAATAATTCACCACCTCACCGTCTAAACTAACTCACTATTCCATTGGAGTAGGGGATTTCCTTTCGTGTTTAGGGAAAAACCTTTTGGTAGGGCTTATAATTGGGCTAACTTTGCAAATGTAAAAAGGGAATAAAGGCCAAAAGGCAATCCCCGAAGAGGCGGCCATAGGCTACCCCACAAAGACAAAGAGAGAGACAGAGGACCAAAACCGAGCTGGCCTCCAAAAAATTAGAATCGAGTTATAAACATCTTTAAAAAGAACGATTATGAAGAAGCTATTAATAACCCTGCTTACTCTGCTGGCTTTTGCTTATCAGGCTAAGGCGATGAGTTTCGAACAAGCGCGGCAACAAGCCCTCTTCCTCACCGATAAGATGGCGTACGAGCTGAACCTCACCGACGACCAGTATGAGGCTGCTTACGAAATAAACCTCG
This sequence comes from Prevotella sp. HMSC073D09, assembly GCF_001814145.1. NCBI lineage: Bacteria > Pseudomonadati > Bacteroidota > Bacteroidia > Bacteroidales > Prevotellaceae > Prevotella > Prevotella sp. HMSC073D09. The sequence continues at coordinate 64,039 of NZ_KV815126.1, forward strand.
ATTACTTGCTTAGCATCGACCACTACGACGACCTTTACGGTATCTATTGGCGCAGGCGCAACCAAGACTTGGGTTATATACTATACGATTGGCAATACAGGGCATACTGCCAGGCCAATTACTTCTACCGTCCTCTTTACTACGACACGGGTTACTGGCGGTTCCGCATATACGCTCGTTATCCCTATCGCGACTATTATTACTTCGGTCGCCCCGTGTTCTACAACACTTATCGCGGCACCAGCGGTTGGTATAGCGGGCGCAGCAGGTACAGCGGAAGGCAGTTTGGCGGAGGGCGCAGCTATGGCATGCGCGATGGTTTCCAACGTGGCGACTATGGACGCGGATTTAGGTTTGGCGGCTTTACCGATAACAGCTACGACAATTACGGCTATGGCTACGACGCACCGCAAAGCTCTTACTCTGGTCGCGACTATGGCACGTACAATTACAATTATCCTAGCCAGTCCAGGCGTTCGGGCGGCAGCCGCTATGGTTCGGGGCGCGATTTTGGTTATGGCGAAAGTTGGAATGATGGTTACGAACGTCAAAGCAGCACGCGGAGTACGGCACGCATAAACCGTGATTACGACGACAACTTTGGCAGCGGAAACTTTGGGGGCGCACGTTATTTCAGCGGCTCTGATGCAAGTGGATCGGCCGAAGTGCCCAACAGCAAGTTCAGCCCTAGCCGTTCGCAAGGCTCACAGCCTTCAACATCGGGACGTTCGTTCGGTGGAAACACAGGTGGTTCGTCTTTCAGCAACACGCAACAAAGCGTAACACCGTTTAGTTCCACACGTTCGCAAGGTGGTTCTACCCCTTCAAGTTCCGGTCGTTCGTTTGGCGGCGCTAACAATAGCGGTACAACATATACGCCGCAACATAACAATACGAACTCCTCGAACACCAACTCTGGCGGTGTGCACTTCGGGGGACGAAGATAAAAAAACAATTAGGTATTAGGCGGGCTTTGCCATAGGCCCAGTATGTTAAGGGGATGCGGGGAAAGTAGTCGACTGGATGTTGGTTTATTCCCCCACAACATCCCATAACATAGGCAAAAGATTGAATAAGGATTGAATCTCAAATCAGGTATAGCATTAGAAAGTAAAGATTATTCAGGAAACAAAGAAAGAAAAGAGAGTTGTTAATGACAACGGGATGCTTTGTGATAAAGCATCCCGTTTTTGCGTTTTCCTGGTGTAAGTGGAAGGCTTATAGTCAAAAAAAATGGTTTAGGAATCAACCAATCGGGAATTGATGGTTAGAAGTAAATTCACCGCTTCCTTGTATTCCGCGATGTTTTCAAGAAAGCTCATCACAGTTCGCTTGAGTTCCTTCGTCGTTCTGCAAATTCTATTTCCCAAATCCATTTACTTTTGACTATAACATACCACAGGAGGGCGATTGAGAAAAACATTTGCTACCCCTACGCCATCAACCATGTGGACTAGGGCGAAAAGACTGGACATGCCTTAACATTTATCGTTGCCACTCCTACCGCCCGATGTTCGGTCTTGGGCAAACCATCACGGCTGGTTGTAGGCAAAAGGAGCAGGTTGCACACCTAGGTAAAGCCTCTCTCTCTGTCCTCCAGTTGTAGAGATTTCGAAATGTAAAAGGCTTAAAAATGTGAATTTATGGCGATGTTTCACGTGAATTTATTTTACATCAACAACCGCGTAAGCCAATCTTTACCAATGTGCTGCGTGTTATTTGCTACATCGGTTTCGTAAAATAGGGTCTTCTTGGTATTGTAAAATAAAGGTAGTTATTGACCTTGTGGGACGGTTAGTGAAGGATGTGTGGTGAAATCTCCCAATCACAAACAGGCATAACAACTACTATAACCCCGATTTGTTGTTTGCGTTTCGACATCGAAGGCACCATGTACACAACCATTCGGAACTGAAAACAACTAGCAAAGAGCGTCTTACTGCCTGCCATGCACATCTGCTGCATACCTAAACTTTACGGCCCACAAAGCGGTGAGATTATCAAATATTATTGTACCTTTGTTGCAAGCTTTATACTCCAAAAGGGGGGCGTTGTTTGGTCTTGCCAATTTGCTTTGGCCATTCAGCATAAAGCCCCACACTATGCACATTGAGGTGATAAGGCCAAGATAACTTCTTCGAAAACGAGCAAAGTTTAACTGATAATGAGCGAAAACATCAACAAGGGAAAGAAGAAAAAGAAGGGTAAACAAAAGGTAAGGAAAAGAATATCCCACCAAGTGATGCCCAAAGGTATGAACTTGGAAGACTGGCAGGTGGCATTAAGAAGGCAAGTGGCCAGAGAAGAGCGGCTGCTTGTTACTACCGTAGACGATAAGCTGCAGCCCGGAGAGTACTTGGTGACCAATCCCAAAACCGAACAACAGTATAAAGTTGTGTATCGCGGGGCAAACAGCCAGTGGAATTATTGCTCGTGTTTTGATTTCCGCACATCTCAACTTGACACATGCAAGCACATAGAAGCATTGAAACTCACGTTTGGCGGGCGACGAAAAGTGCACAGGGAGTTGCCGCCCTATTCCTCCGTATACATCGATTACAGGCAAGGTCGCCAAGTGCGCATACGCATCGGCTGCGACAACAGCGAGGCGTTCAAGATGTTGGCGAACGATTACTTTGACGAGCATTTAGCGTTAAAACCAACAGCTTATGCCCATTTCCATGAGTTCTTGGCCAAGGCCCGAGAACTCGATGCCGGGTTTAGATGTTACCCCGATGCGCTGCAATATGTTGTTGAACGCCGAGAAAACATTGAAAGGGCGGCATGGGTTGACGCTTTGGGGCAGGAAGATTTCAACTCTCTGCTGCACACCCGCCTCTATCCTTATCAGGTTGAGGGCATAAAGTTTGCCTTAAAGGCAGGCAAATCCATCATCGCCGACGAGATGGGACTGGGCAAAACCATTCAAGCCATCGCCACAGCGCAGATGTTAAGGCACAAGGCACTGGTGGGAAATGTGCTCATCGTGTGCCCCACATCGCTGAAATACCAATGGAAACGCGAAATAGAACGATTTACAGGCGAAACAGTTCACGTTATAGAGGGCGACTTGTTGGCCAGATGCAAACAATATGAAGGTCAAGAACCCTATCGCATCATATCATACAACGCATTAAGCAACGATTTGAAACTTCTCAAAAGCATAGAGGTAGACATGTTGGTGATAGACGAGGTGCAGCGACTTAAGAATTGGAATACGCACATCGCCAGAGCGGCCCGCAAGGTGAACGCCCAATATGCCGTGGTGCTATCGGGTACGCCTTTGGAAAACCGCTTGGAAGAACTCTATTCGGTGGCCGAACTGGTAGACCAATTCGCACTTAGCCCTTATTATAAGTTCAAAGACCGGTACATTATGCTCGATGAGAGAGGTGCTACCGCGGGCTATCGTAACCTGAACGAATTGGGCGAGCGCATCAAACGTTTCTTGATACGGAGGCGCAAACGCGACGTAAACTTGCAAATGCCCGAAAGGCAAGACAAACTTTTGTTCGTACCCATGACTAAGCAACAGATGGTGCAACACGATGAGGCGCGCTGGCATGTGTCGGTGCTGTTGAAGAAATGGCAGAACATGCACTTCTTGTCTGAAACAGACCGCAATAGGCTGATGAAGCACCTCTCGCAGATGCGTATGCTGTGCGACAGCACCTACATATTAGACCAAAAAACGCGGTTCGACACAAAAGTAACCGAGGTGATAAACATCGTGCGCAATGTTATAGAAAGCGGCGATGAGAAATTGGTGGTGTTTAGCCAGTGGGAACGAATGACAAGACTGGTGGCCAAAGAATTGGAAAAGGAAGGCATCGGCTTTGAATATCTGCATGGCGGCATCCCCTCGATACGTCGTAAAGACCTTGTAAACAACTTTATGGACGAACCCCACTGCCGCGTTTTCCTCTCTACCGATGCGGGAAGCACCGGGTTGAACCTGCAAGCAGCCTCTGTCGTGGTGAACATAGACCTGCCTTGGAACCCTGCCGTACTTGAACAACGCATCGCACGTGTTTACCGTCTGGGGCAGAAACGCAACATACAGGTGATAAACCTCGTGTCGGCAGGCACGTTCGAAGAAGACATGCTGGGTAAATTAAAGTTCAAATCCTCTCTCTTCGAAGGGGTTTTGGATGGCGGGGAGGACACCATCTTTGCCCAACAAGGCAAGTTTGACGAGATGATGGCCGAACTAAACAAAACGATGGGCAGCTCGGCAGACACCCACACTGGCGAAAGCCCCATTGACAACGACGAGCAAGAGCTGGTTGTGGGCAATGAAACGATGGAAGACAACGCCCCCGAAACAAGCGAAACGGAAGTGTTTGACGATGACGATTTGGCCGAAAATGAAGAAGAAACGCGCAATAATGAAGAAAGCGAAGTAAGCGCGCGCACCCTTGCCGACAACGAGGGCGGAAACAGCAATGCAGAACGTGCAAGGGAAAGCAAAACACCGCAAGACGAGTACGATAACACAACGGTAGTCACTCATTTTGATTTTGGCACACCAACTGATGATGGAACAGAAGACAATGCTGCCGAGTATGAGGACAATGCCGTTGAGCACGAAGGCGAAATGGCCGAGAACAAGGACTTCGGACGCGGAGACACACCCAAGAATGCGGCAAAAGGAAATGCCAATGTCACACCCACCCATGGCCACAGCACCCGCAGCGCAAACCCATCTACGCCCAAAGAGTTGGTACATGCAGGGCGTACGTTCTTCCAAGGGCTTGCAGACACGCTTAAGTCGCCAGAGGCAACAAGGCAGCTGGTGGAAGAACTGGTGGAAGAAGACCCCGAAACGGGAGCGACACATATCAAGATAGCCATACCCGACAAAAAGAGCGTGGAGGTTTTGCTGGGTTTCTTCGGCTCGCTGCTTGCCGCCAATAAGTCGCAAGAGGAAGACTAACGCCCTAAAAGAAATAAACTAACGGCCTAGAAGAAACAGGCTAATGAGCGCCTTAAAGAGGCAAACCAACGAGCCTAAAAGGCCGAGACTGCTGCAATGCCGACTGCTACGGCTGCAAGAAACGCTGCGTAAGGCCGCCGTATTCGTCTATGCGACGATCGCGGAAAAATGGCCACCAACGGCGCACTTGCTCGCTGTGAGCCAAGTCTATATCTATAATGGCGCGCTGTTCTTCGGTGTCGTTGGCACGGAAAAGCAGTTCGCCTTGCGGACCAGATACGAGCGAACTGCCCCAAAAGTTGATGCCTGGCGTTTGTTGCGAAGGGTCTGGTTCGAAACCAACGCGGTTAACTGCCACCACAGGCAGGCCGTTGGCCACGGCGTGTGCGCGCTGTATGGTTGTCCAAGCATCGCGTTGGCGTTGCTGTTCGGCCTCATCGTCGCTGGCTGCATAGCCAATGGCGGTGGGATAGATAAGCAAGTCGGCTCCGCGCATGGCCATCAGTCGGGCTGCTTCTGGATACCATTGGTCCCAACAAACCAGCACGCCCAATCGTCCAACGCTTGTGTTGATGGGTTCAAAGCCCAAGTCGCCCGGCGTAAAGTAAAACTTCTCGTAGTAAGCAGGGTCGTCGGGGATGTGCATCTTACGATAAATGCCTGCCACACTGCCGTCTTTTTCCATCACCACAGCCGTGTTATGGTAAAGCCCTGGTGCTCTTTTCTCGAACAGCGAGGTAACAATCACCACGCCATGCTCCTTGGCCAGTTGGCCAAAAAACTGCGTTGATGGACCAGGAATGGGCTCGGCAAGGTCGAACACGTCTACTTGTTCTTCTTGGCAGAAGTACAACGAGTTGTGCAGTTCTTGCAGAACGATGAGTTGTGCGCCCTCCTTGGCCAGCTGAGCAATGCCGTTGGCCAGTCGGTTCATGTTGTCTTGTATGTCGGCCGTGTTGTGTTGTTGTATTATTCCTGTTCTAAGCATTTTTTTCTTTGTCGTGGTTTTATGGGTTATTGGCAATAACGCCTTGCGGAAATTGCATGGTAAGGCAGTGCAACGACCCGTGTTGTTTGATAACGGTGCGTGCGTCTATGCCTATGATTTCGCGGTAAGGATAAGCTTGGGCGATGGTTTGCAGCGCCTGTTTATCCTTTTCGGGTTGTGCGTAAGTGGGGCAAATAACGGCTCCGTTGATGATGAGGAAGTTGGCATAGGTGGCAGGCAGACGTTCGCCCTCGTCGTAAATGGCGTCGGGCATGGGCAGACGCAGCAGGCGATAGGGCATGCCTGTTGATGTGCGAAGGCCCATTAACTGGTGTTCTAAGGCCAAGAAATCCTCGTATTGCTCGTCGTGGCTGTCGTCGCATCCCACGTATAGCAGTGTGTTTTCGGGTGCTGTGCGCACAATGGTGTCGATATGTCCGTCTGTATCGTCGCCAACAAGGTTCCCATGGTCTAGCCACACCACGTGTTCGGCTCTCAGCACCTCTTTCAGCCGTTGTTCAATGTCGTCTTTTGTCATAGGTTGGTTGCGATGCGGGGCCAGCAGGCATTGCGATGTTGTGAACACCGTTCCCTTTCCGTCGCTTTCTATGGCACCGCCTTCAAGAACAAAGTCGTTGTGGCTTTCAAGCGTTCCGTTAAGCATACCCTCGTGGTATAGGCTTTGGGTAATGGCGTTGTCTTTGTCGGCAGCAAACTTTTCGCCCCACCCATTAAACTTAAAGTCCAGCAGCGTGTTTTGTATTTTAAAGCCATTGTTGGTGTTGTTGCCCGTAAGTGTTATGGCGGCATGGTCTCTGGCCCATGTGTCATTGGTTTCGCATTGGTGAAACAGAACGTTGCGCAGGCGTTCCATGCCTAAGTTTCGCATAAGCGTTGCCTTCACCTCATCGGTATCGGGAGCCACGATAAGCACCTTTTCGTGTTTGGCAATGGCTCGGGTAAGCTCCACAAACACCTTGGTTATGTCGGGCAAAATGGGTGCCCAGTCTGTTTTTGCGTGCGGCCACGTAAGCTGCACGCCGCTTTGCTCGTGCCACTCGGCAGGTAAGTAAAGCTTTATGTCGATGTTGTTGGATGTTGCCATATTTATCTTTCTCCTTCGTTTTCATTGCAAAGATAGCGTAAAAAGCCAACAAACGACACGTTTGTGAACTTTTCTTTGTATTTTTGTAGGCAATTCATTACTTTATTGAACTTAAAGAACACCTGGCGCGAACCGTGCCTTGGCCATACTGGCGCATAACCTAGTGTAGATATGCGCGCTTTGCCTAACCTTCGCACCATAACACATTATAAATATAGTATGACGGTAGAAATGAAAGACGCCAGTCTTGCGTTAGAGAGTAAAAGCCTGTTCCACAACCTTTCGTTTGTGGTTAGTGGGGGCGAGATGCTTTGCGTGATGGGCGAGTCGGGATGCGGAAAAACAACGCTGTTGCGATGTATATTGGGCTTTCAGCCCCTTGACGAGGGTTCAGTTAGCATTGGCGGAACAGAACTAACGCCGCTCTCTGCCGAGTATATGCGCAGTATGATAGCCTATGTTCCACAAGAAGTGAACCTACCTTGCAACACCGTGGCCGAGCTTGTGGCTTTGCCCTACCAACTACGGGTAAATCGCGACAAACGATTTTCTAAGGAGGCGCTGATGGACCAATGGGTTCGACTGCGATTGGACGAAACATTATACGATAAGCGCTTGGCCGAAGTGAGCGGAGGCGAACGACAACGCATTATGCTCTCGATGGCCGGACTGTTGGATAAGAAGGTGTTGCTGGTAGACGAACCAACATCGGCCTTAGACGTAGACAGTGCATTGCTTGTTGCCGGATATCTGCAAAGCTTGGCCAAACGTGGGGCGGCCATCATCGCTGTGAGCCACGATAGGGCCTTTGCTGGGCAATGCGATAAGACCTTGATGCTTAAACTAAACAATCAGTAACCCCAAACACGGCTTTATAAAATGAATATATCCATCATCGGAATGCTCTTGACATTGCTCTTGGTGCTTGTTCCGCTTTATTTCTTCCATTATTTCAAAGTTCCTCTTATTCGCTCTACTATCATCTCTACGGTGCGTATGATGGTACAGATGTCGCTTATCGGACTTTACTTAGAGTTCCTTTTCAGCTACAACAGTTGGTTGGTCAATGTGCTTTGGTTTGTGCTGATGGTGCTGGTGGCCTCGATAACGGCAGTAAACCGAACCCGTATGCGCATGCGGCTGATGCTTATGCCTATTGCCGTAGGTCTAGGCGTGGGGGCTTTCGTGGTGTGCATGTATGCCCTTTTCGTGGTGTTGCGCTTGTATAACCCCTTCGATGCACGTTATTTTATACCCGTTGTGGGCATACTGCTAGGCAATATGCTTGGGGTGAACGTGCTTTCGTTGAGTACTTATTATCATGGTTTGCAGCGCGAACGGCAGTTGTATTTCTATCTTTTGGGCAATGGCGCAACACGTTTAGAGGCTTTGACGCCCTTTATTAGGCAGGCCATAGAGAAGTCTTTTATGCCTTGTATTGCCAATATGGCAGTAATGGGGCTGGTTAGTTTCCCCGGAACGATGATTGGCCAGATACTTGGTGGTTCGGCGCCCGATACGGCTGTGCGTTATCAGATACTTATTTCGTGTATCACTTTCTGTGCACCCATGCTCTCGCTCATGGTTACGCTTTATATTGCCCATCGTTTCTCGTTCGACAAACACGGCCGTCTTCTTGATGTTTTGAAGGCTGACTAATTGGCAGCTGCCAGGTGGTTGACCTAGGTCAACCGCATTGATGTGTGTCAAAGAAACGGCCTTAAAACGCCATTTTTCCATCAAATTGTTTGCGCACACAATTTTAGGTCTTAACTTTGCATCACGTTTAGCGAACATCGCTTAAAGTCTTTAAAAAGACATATTCAGGATAACACCGATGTGAAGAGGCATCGAACAAAACATTAGGATAATTAAATTAGAAAGGAATAAAGTTATGAGAAAGATGGTTAAGAAAATTGTAACGAGCGATAAGTTTAACAAATACTGTGTAAACGTGCTCAAAATGTACAATTACGGCCGTGTAAACGTTCCCGTATAAAAAGAAAATTCATAGGTTTAAATATTAACGAAAGTGGTCGTTGCTACGTCGAAAGGCGTGCAACGGCCACTTTTTTGTTCTTGGTGGTGCTACTTAGAAACCTGTTTTTCCCATATTATCTAGGCGTATAAGCGGGCATTATATGCTTTGATGTCAACGAATTTTGTTCTCATCGTGAAAACTGACGAACGTACCAATTAACGAACAAAGCACCAAGAGGGGAGGCTTTATTGTTGGCGCAAATTTGGTATTGAGGCTGAAACTCATTATAAACAGGCGGTGAAGTCGTCTTTACTTTAAATATTTCTACAAACAGAGAGGAGTTTATGTCTTTATACTGTAAAACCAAGATAATCACCCCGCTCATGCACAAAGTACTGGGCGGAGATATGATGAAATCTGAAATGTTGCCCCATTTGTCTGTGACAAAACGGGGCTATGTTTCAGGAAGCGACCCTGGCGGAAGTTATTCCATACGTTCT
>NZ_KV815126.1:73648-73882 GCF_001814145.1 Prevotella sp. HMSC073D09
TTGCACTGGCGGTAGCAAGCGCACGTGTTCTCTGCGCCGTTGCACACTCGCGCGTGTATGCAGCATAGTCGTTTTGTCTAACTTTTAGTAAGAATTTTAACATTGCGAGTGCCCTTTTGTCCACCAATCGTTCACCTTGCCGCAAAAAATCGATTCTCGCGAAGGTTGTTTTGTCAAAAGGGGGCAGTTGTGCATGCCGGCAAAATGAATTTTTATTTAAAATGCCCGCCACTA
>NZ_KV815127.1:0-1354 GCF_001814145.1 Prevotella sp. HMSC073D09
GCGATTAACTCCTTCAACTTATAATGAGGAAAACTTAAAGCGCACTTCTTTATGTTTCTTCTGTTCTTATGTCGGAATGGACGTATTTAGGTCGCCATACGAAGGGATGAGCGATTACCCCGCTCACTTATTCCCTCGTCAACTTGTTAACTTGTCTACTCGTCAACCTACCAAACTTTGTCAATTTATCAGTAAAAATTTTAACACGATGAGTGCACTTTTTGCCGCCAATCGTTCGCCTTGCCGCAAAAAATCGATTCTCGCGAAGGTTGTTTTGTGCAAAAAGGGGGTGGTTGTACATGCAGGCAAAATGAATTTTTATTTAAACTGACCGCCACTAACACCCATTGTTTTGCGATTTGTAGCGAAATACAGTGCGTTTTGCCGCTAAATGCAGTGCAAAATGGTGCAAAACGCAGTGCGTTTTGGTGCTAAACGCAAGGTGAAATGCCGCAAAATGCAGCGCAAAATGGTGCTAAATGCGAGACAAAAAGCATAAAAATCCACTGCAAATGGTATAAACAAAACCTTTTGGAGCCATAAAACACATGGCTAAAAGGGCAAAATAGCCGTTAAAAGGTGGGGTTTTAGGGGCTAAAAGTGGGTAATTTGGGGTTGCAAAAATACGAGTTGGCAACCAAACTAGAAAGGCTAAATGGTGCAAAATGCAAGTTTTCTTCTTAAAAGCAGACAATCAGGAAGACGTGGTAGGCTAGAAATAGTGGCTATTTACCTACTTTTTAACCTGTTTTTTCGCTAGAATGGAGCGAAAAATAAAGCGTAGTTGTAAAATAAAAGTAGTGTTTTTTAAGCTTTTCAGTGGGTGTGTTTGTGAGTTGATTAGTTTGTAAGTTGGTGAGTTTATAAGTTGATAAGTTTTTGAGTTTGTAAGTAGTTTTCGGCGTAAAGGGCAACGTCAGCCTTTCGATATGGCATCGAAAAGTCGTTGTTCGGCGGTGGCAATGAGGTTGGCATCGTCGAAATGATGCTGGCATTTTAAGTCGAGAAAGGCGCAGCGAAGGGCAAAGAGCAAACGCAACCGTTTGCCAGAACCTGATGCCCAGCTTGCCAACTCGTGCATCTGCTGTGCATCGCAATGCCCAAAGAGGTATTCTTCAATGTTTAAATTCTTAATAGTCATGCTTATTATACAAGAGAGAGTTGTGCAACATGTAGTAACCCTGCACGCATAGGCCACACAGATGTGGGCACGGATGCGCGCGTTTTACTACATTGCCCTATTATCATTACAACCTAGAAGGCAAAACAACTTAAACGAGTTTGGTAGATGAAAGGGGAATGTAGGACCATACACCCCCACTACCAGCCTCACCCCCAACCCCTCTCCAAGGGG
>NZ_KV815127.1:1454-36216 GCF_001814145.1 Prevotella sp. HMSC073D09
ACCCCTCTCCAAGGGGAGAGGGGAGTGAAATGCCATGCAGCTACAAAGCAAGCGAAAAAGAAACAAAGCATACTACTCCCCTCTCCCCTTGGAGAGGGGCTGGGGGTGGGCTGGTAGTGGGGGTGAGGCCGGTAGTGGGGGTGAGGCCGGTAGTGGTGGTGAGGCCGGTAGTGGTGGTGAGGCTGATAGTGGGACTATGATTTTCTTGGTTGCAGACTTTGTCGGTATTCACTGGGCGACATTCCCAGATGTTTTGAACAATAGCGGCTGAAATACGATAGCGAAGTGAAGTTCATCAGGTCGGCTATCTGTGTGAGCGATAGTGTGTCGTTGTCGAGATAGTCCTTTATAATAGGTATTGTATGGCGGGCAATGAGCGAGGTAACACTTCTGCCCGTGGTGCGTTTCACCGTTTTTGATAAGTATTCAGGAGTGATATTGAGTTGTTTGGCATAGTAATCCACCTGGCGTTCTGTACACGACTTGCCGGCTGCAAGCATGTTCATCAACTCTTTAACCACATAACTCTGGCGGTCGGTGGTCTGTCGCGTTTCGTTTTTGTGGGCGTGGAAAGAGAATAGGTCGTACATCATTGTGCGACACAAGCTTGCTATCATTTCCAAATAAAATCGATGTTCGCCCTCTTCTTGTATGCGGTCGCGGATAATTCGGATGTCTGCAAGGAAACGTTCGCCTTCTTCTTTTGTGGCATGAATAATGGGGTCTGCATAGAGACTGATACCGCCCCCGATGGCAAAGCTGTTGGATGGCAGCTGCTTGAAAAGGAAATTGTATTGCGTTGCAAAGAACTCAACTTTCAAATTCTTACCTGCTGCCAGATTTTTTAATTTATGGGGCTGAGTGAGAATCAATATGTCGCCGGCGCAAAAGTGAAAACATTTCTCGTTGAATACAAAGCTGCCTTCGCCTTCCAAGCATATCATGTGCCCACAGCAGTCACTTAGTTGTATGTCGTTAATGCTGTAAAAATCAGTGGTGTATATGAGTTTCAACTGCTCCATAACGCAAATTTACAGTTAATTACATGTATTTCCAAGCTTTTGGGCGTTTTTGTGAAAGCATAGGGCGAAAAAGGGTTCTTCCGTTAAACGGATAGATTTGTACAATAATTAACTTTTACGGGTAAACAGATTCGCCACCTAATAAGGCAACAACAGAAAATATAACTAACTAAAAATGAGGATAGTAGAAATGGCGAGAAATGATATTAAAAATTCATCCTTACTAAAAACAAAATTCCTCATCTACGCATTTAACGGAAGAACCCGAAAAAGTGAAACGCCCTGATTGAAGATAAAGTGTAACTTTGCAGACGTAAACATTAAAATATAGAACCTATGGAATATGTAAAGTTAATCAATGGCGTTGAAATGCCGTTATTGGGTTATGGTGTGTTCAGAGTATCTCCTGATGAGTGCGAGCGTTGCGTAAGTGATGCGCTGAAAGTGGGCTATCGGCTGATAGACACTGCGCAGGCTTACGGCAACGAAGAGGGTGTTGGCCGTGCGTGGCGCAAGAGCGGCATTGCGCGCGAAGAGCTTTTCTTGGTTACAAAGGTTTGGATAAGTAATGCAGGCGAGGAGAAAGCGGCAGCAAGTATTGACGAAAGCCTACGTAAACTCGATACCGATTATATTGACCTGCTGCTTATTCACCAAGCTTACGGCGATGTGTTCGGCACTTGGCGTGCTATGGAGAAAGCTTATCGCGAGGGCAAGGTGCGAGCCATTGGCGTTTCTAACTTCCAAACTGGGCGTTTCTTTGATTTCGCTCATTATGTAGATGTGAAACCAATGGTTAATCAATTGCAATGCAATGTTTTGGCGCAACAGCAAAGCATACAGCCGATATTGGCTGAGACAGAAACCAAAACGATGGCATGGGGACCGCTTGGCGGTGAGGGTGCCGATGGCGTAATAAATAGTGAGTTGCTTGCTGCTATCGGCCAGAAGTATGGAAAGTCGGCAGCACAAGTAGCACTTCGTTGGCTGATACAACGTGGCATCGTGGCTATTCCCAAAAGCAGCCATATAGAACGCATGCAACAGAATTTCGATGTTTTCGGTTTCAAGCTTACCCCTGATGATATGGCTCAGATTGAAACAATGAATCAATCAGATGCTGGTTTCATCAATTTCGGCGACCCCTCATTTGTGAAATATCTCCTTGAAACTTATGGATAAGCATGGGGTTGAACCTGGCTATGCCGAGGCTGTCGAAGAAATCAATGGCACCCGGATGGCGGTATTTCGATATTTAGCTGTTATTTCAACAATCGGCAGACTGTTACTCTGATTAGAGAACTTAACAAATAAATAGCTTATGGCATTCAGGAAGATAATTTTAATGCTCACAGGAATACTTCTGTCGGTATCATGTAGTGGGGAACAAAAAAAGGAAGTTAAAAATAATCAGGCAATGAATGGTAGCAAGGTTTTAATCGTTTTCTTCTCGCATGCAGGTGAGAATTATAGCGTAGGAAATGTGAAAGTGGGCAACACAAAACTGATTGCCGACGAGATTCAGAAACGCACAGGAGGCGATGAGTTTGAGATTGTGGCTGAAAAATCATACGATATGCCCTACAGTCAGCTTATTGAAATAGCAAAGGAAGAAACCAAAAGAGGAGAGAAACCCGCATTTAAGGGTGAGGTGAAGAATATTGAGCAGTATGATACAATATTTATTGGCGGCCCTATTTGGTGGGGTACGTATCCACAAGTGATGTTCACCTTCTTTGATAAATACGATCTTAACGGCAAAACCATTATTCCTTTTACCACACATGAGGGGAGTGGACTGGCCAATACCGTAGCGGATGTGAAACGCGCTTATCCCAAAGCCAAGGTAATGGAGGGCTTTGCTGTCTATGGGCATGAAGTGCGCACCGATATGAGCAAAGTAAATACATGGTTAAATGGCTTAGGCTACTGATGTAGCAACGAAAGATGTTGTGGCATCCTTTGATGCAGGATGCGCTTGGGAAAGGCTTTGTTCGCAGAATGGCTGTGGGTTGGGGATGGCTGATTGTGGTCGGGCGAATGTAAATGTGATAGCCTCAATAGTTGAGCGTGTAAGCCAAGCTTGCTCAATTATTGAGGCCGTTTAGTATGTTGGGGTGTCCGTTGTCTGGCTGTTTTCTCTTTTTTATTCCTTTCCCTACGGCGTTTCTGGCGTCAATTCCACATCAAACAAGCCATTTTCTTTCACCACAAGCGTTTCGGTGCGATAGCCGGCGAGGGCGAAATGGAGGGTGGAACCAATGCGGGCGGAGAGCGAATACTCGCCGCGAGCGTTGGTTTGAGCCGTTTTTCCATCGGCCGTAACCTTTACCCCAACTAGCGGAAAGGCTTGAACGTTGCGCACAATGCCTGCAATACAGATGGTTCTGCTTGTGTTGGGTGTGGCTTGCGGTGTGCGTTGGGGACTTGTTTTAAGCCTCGTGGGGGCACTGTTGGCCGACTTCTGTTGGCCGATGGACACCACGGTGAGCGTATCGCGAAGGCGGATGTCGGCCGAGGATGCACCAACGAGCAACTCGAATTGTCCTGGTTCTACCACGCGGCGCATGTCCCTATCGTGTAAGAACAATTCGGCAATGGGCAGACGGAGGGTGAAACGATGGCTTTGACGGGCGGCGATGGCAGCCTTTTGGAACGCGTAAAGCTGCTTTACGGGTGTGGCAACCGAACTTTTAAGGTCGCGAACATAAAGCTGAGCCACCTCCATAGCCGGGCGTTTGCCCATGTTGCGCACGGTGAATTGTATCTCTATGGTATCTTTTTCGTTGGCCGAGCGACTGGAAAGTTGCAGTGTGTTATAGTCGAAAGAGGTGTAACTAAGGCCATATCCGAAGGCGTAGGCGGGGTAAGGGTCGGAAAAAACGTAGTCACGCCCAGGCTTTTCGGGCGTGCCTTTCTTGTTGTAATAGCCCTTATCGGTGGGCAAGGCGTTGTAGTATACGGGCAGTTGCCCCACGCTTTTAGGGAACGACACGGGCAAACGACCCGATGGCGAGAACTCGCCGAAGAGCATTCGGGCCAACGATAGGCCTGCTTGTTCGCCGCCATACCATTGCACCACCAATGCACCAACGCGATGTCGGAAACTCTCCATTACCAACGGCCGACCTGTTACCAGCACAACTACCAGCGGTTTGCCCAAGGCCACGAGGCTATCAACAAGTTGTTGTTGCACACCAGGGAGCGTAAGTTCGGATAAGTCGTAGCCTTCGCCACTGGTAGATGGTTGCGAGGCGCGTGCCAACAGCATGCTTTGCGTGCCCACAACCGCGATGGTGAGGTCGGCTTGGGCGGCTAGGCGGAGGGCATGAGGGATGGAATCGGCCTTGGGCGAGTAGTAGTCGCAACCGCGTTCGTAGTCTACCTGCACGCCTTTGCCCTGCAAATACTGGCGAATACCAGCCAAAGGCGTGATGCCATGACGGTTGTCGGCCGTCCAAGAATAGTCGCCAAACTGCACTTGATTGGCGTTTGGGCCCACCACGGCGATGCGTTTCAGCCTTTGGGTGTTAAGTGGCAGCAGGGCATTGGGGTTTTCGAGCAACACCAAACTCTCGTCGGCCAACTGCCTAGCTGTGGCCACGGCCGCTGCGGTATGTATGGCTTTGCGCCAGTTAAGGGTGTCGGGGCGGGCGTCTTCAAATAGTCCTGCGGCCAGCTTTGTGCGCAAAACGTTGGCCGCGGCACTGTCTATCAGTGCGGCGTTGAGTTCGCCTTCGGCCACCAACTGCTTGGCCGTGCGGTAATAATCGCTGCCCGCTTCGAGGTCTACGCCTGCCTCAATGGCCTGTTTGGCTGCCTCGCGTTCGGTTTCGGCCGTGTGATGGAAGTAGCGCAGCATAGGAACCGAACCCCAATCGCTGTACACATAGCCGCGAAAACGCAGGCTATCGCGCAGTAACTGGCGCATGAAGAAGGGCGAGGAGGTGATGGCCTCGTTGTCGTAAGCACTGTAACAGTTCATCACCGAGCCGGGAAGGGTGCGCGAGATGACGTGGGCGAAGGGCCGAACGAAGACGTCGAGCAGTTCGCGACGGCCACCTTTCACCGATGCGAGGTTTAGTCCGCCCTGCGGAGTGCCGTGCGCCACAAAGTGTTTCAGCGTAGGAATGCACCCCGTTTGCTGAATGCCCATGGCGTAGGCCAAGCCCATTTGCGCAACAAGTAGGCGGTCTTCGCCGAAAGTTTCTTCCACCCGGCCCCACCGAAGTTCGCGTGCAAGGTCGAGATCGGGTGCAAGTACCTGCCTTGCACCCATGGCGCGCATCTCTTGGCCCACGTGTTGGGCCATGCGTTGGATGAGCGGGGGGTTGAAAGTAGCCCCTTGTGCAATGGCTTGGGGGAAGATGGTGCAGCCGTCTTGCACGGCTCCGTGTATGCCTTCGAGCACGGGAATGAGCGGAATGCCCAGTCGGGTGCTGTCCATAGCGTGGTGTTGGATGGTGGAAACGGCCGCTAGATATTGCGCCGACGAGTAGGGGAAGGCCTCGAAACAGCCGAAACTAAGTCCGTCGGTGTGGTTGGTGCGCAGCTTAGAGAGGTTAACGACACCGTTGTCGTTATAGTGCTTGGCGTGTATGTGGCGTGTTTGGGCCAGTTTTTCGTCGAGCGTCATTCGTGGTAGCAGGTCGTTTAGTCGCGTTTCAACGTCTAGACTGGCGTTAAGATAGGGCGGAACGATGGTTTGCAACACGCGTTGGGCCATCTGCACGGCATCGCCTTGGGGCTTGGTGTGGATGGGTTGGGGCGTGTTGGCCCAGCGTTTCTCCATGTCGAAGAAGTTGATGGTGGGCGGATTGCCTGTGTTGACGGTGGCTTGCAGCGCGCGGAAGAAGGCTTGCCAGCGCGGAAGGTAATAGCTGGAGAGCATGCCCGCCCACTCTTTGTTGGCGTAATCGTGCACCTTTGTGGCGGGGTCGTCGGGTCCCCAATAGCTAATCAGGGTTTGTGCATTGTGCAAGCACAGCTGGCGGTCGGCCTCGTTGGGGGCATATTGCGTGGCTTGTTGCAGCCAATTGCCTAGCAAGAAGTGGCGATTGGTTAGCAACAGACTGTCTTGCAGCATGATGAGGTGTTCGAAACGCCGTGTGGCCAGTTGCAGTTGCTCGGCGTTCTTTTGCTCGTAGGCTTGTACCACGTTGGCGTATGCCATGCGGGCGTAGTTGGCTAGCGACTGTCGGGCAAGGTCTACCAAGTCGTATTGGTATGTTTCGCTATTTCGTAGCGTTGGGGCAGCGGCAGCCTTTAAGAAGAGCCCCAAGGCGCGGTAAAGGTCGGCCGGTTGGTATTGCATTTGCTTGGGTCCCCATGTGGAAACGCTGGTTACGCGTAGCGATGGGCGGGCGCAAAACACCGACTCGAACGTTCCTTCGCCCTTAATGGCAAACTCGCCATACACGGATTTGAGCATGATGCGCCATGCAGCGAGTAGGTCGGGATGAACTTCTCCGTAGCGATAGCCAAGGTATTGCACCAGCATACTGTCTACATCGGGCGTCGCGGCATGCCAAGCTGTCTTTAAAGCCAAATCGTACACCACGGGATTTGTGCCTATTCCCTCGGGCAAGATGCCTATTCCTTGCATCACACTGTCTACTGTGAGGGCCAAGGCGCGGTGTGGTTCGGTTACGACAACGGGCAATTGTCCGCCCATGTCGGTCTTACCGCCGAAGTGGTTGACGCTACCCCAAAGCCAAGGCGTGCCGCCAAACTCGTCGGAACTTTCCCACGAGGCGGCAATTTCGCCGCTGAGGTTCACCAAGAGGGTGTGTTGCTTGTTGAGTGCACGTAGCAATTGGGGCGATGGATTTTTGTTCCAACCCTGCAACACCCATTTGGCGCGAGGGAAAAAACGTAGCATTTGGCGTTGAACTTGTGCGGCAACGCTGCCCACATCTACGCCCGTGGTTATGCCCCCTTCGTGAAATAGGTCGCCACCAAGAAACTCGAAGTCGGTCCCGAAAAGCTTTGTTAGACTTTGATAATAGGCCTCGGCCACCTTTTCAAACACGCCATCGCCATTGGGCAACAGCACGGCGGGTCGCTGAAAGCTGCCCCATTTGCCTTGCTCGATGATGCGCGCTTGCGGGAAACGCGTTTTAAAAAAGGTGGGAACGATGCCCGGAAAACCCTGCACCACGGGCTGTATGCCCAATTGGTGCATGCGTTGCAGCATCTGCCGTTGCTGTTGCAGGCGCAGGGCGATGAGGCTTTCACTCATTGGTCCGCCCCAACCTTCGAGGTTTCCCATTAGCCACCACGCGGTGTAGGCTGGTCCGGGGATGAAGCGTTGAATGTCTTTCTGCCCGAAACCAAGCGTTTTAAGTGTTTCGACCCACACGGCCTCCATGCCCAAAGGGGCTAGCATGAGGTTAACGCCGTTAAGTGCCATCCAATCTAATTCCCACTCGAAGTCGGGCCAACGGTAGAAGGCGTAACTGTAATTATAGGTGCAGTAGTTAAGAGCGTATCGGTATTTGAAAGGGGTGGTGCGCCTGACGATGCCTTGGATGGGCACTAGGCGAAAGTGGGTGGGGAGGTTGTTGCCACATCGGGAGATGCTGATGTGGCAGTAATGGTTGAGGTAATGGTTTAGTGCAACGGCTGCTGCCGAGGGCGAAGTGGCTTTCACCACCAGGTGCTTGCCTTGCGTTTGCAGTTCGAAAGCCTCTTGGTTTGTGCCAGTGAGGGGCTGAAACGCCACCTTGCCAACCATAAACGGAAAGCGGCGAGCCACCAGTTGGTGCACGCCGCCGTATGTGGCAGCCTCGACATGTATGCTGAATGAGCAGGCTACCAATATAATAAGGAGTGAGTTTATGAGCTTTGGGGTTTTTGAGTTCATGAGTTCATGAGTTGGTGGGTTTATGGGTTGGTGAGTTTAGGAGCTTTTGAGTTGGCGAGTTTTGAGTTTATAAGTTCAGAAACAGAGCGGCTCAAAGGTTGATAAACTCTTACCTCACAAACTAAAAACGAACATCTACAAACACGGGGAAATGGTCGCTTACCATTCGCGTTTCGGTTACTTTCCCATTTATTTCGAGCTGCTTTACCACGGCCGTTTTAACCACTTTCACCGCGCTCTTGTGTGCCTTGTCAACGAGGATGTAGTCGATGGTTTCGTTGGGTTGGTCGGGTATGCTCCCCGAACGCGCGCTAATTATTTCAAATGACCGCTCTATGATGGGGAAAGCAGTCTGTTCGGGTTTCCACGAAGGCGAGTCGTTAAGGTCGCCTGCGAAGAAAACGGGCTGTGTGGCGAGTGTGGTTAGCTCGTGGTTGACGATGTCGGCACTGGCTTTTCGGGCCGTGACGTCTAGGTCGAGATGGGTGCCTAGCAGGGCAAATCGCGGGAAGGTAAGCACCATCAGCGCACGAGTTTCTTTACCAGGCAACGCTATTTTCTTGATGGATGTGGGCTGCATGGCACGTTTGTACAGCACGCCTGGCCCTATTTTGCCATTCGAATAAGGGGCGGCCGAGCCGAAAAAGAGGTCGTAGTCTAGGCCTGTGGCGCGGCGAATGTCGTCGAGCAGGTAGCGTTTGTTGCGTTCGGTTGTGCCGCTGTCCAACTCTTGAATCACCACCACGTCGGGGTTTAGTGCCTTAATCACTTGGGCGAAGGCCGCAGTATGTTCGTCAGAGAAGGTCTTGCTGGCGGTGTTGCTCTTGCAATAGAAACAGTTGTAGGTCATTATGCGCACGTTGCCTTCTGCCTTGGCGTACTTATAATCTTCGTTTTTCGGCTTTGGCTGGTAGTCGGGGATGTGTCCCGGCGTGTCTTTTCCGCCACAACCCATGATGGGAAGTGAGGCGACAAAGAGCGATGCGGCAACGATAAGGGTGCTGAATAAAGGTTTCATAAGCTATGAATGTATTTAAAAGCCTCACCCCCTGCCCCCTCTCCACGGGGAGAGAGGAGTGAGATGCTTTGTGGAAATGTGGTAAAAGCCTCCCCCTCTGCCCCTCTCCAAAGGGGAGAGGGGAGTGAGATGCTTTGTGGATTAACAGGTGAAAGGGTGAAAAGGTGGAAAGGTGGAAAGGTGAAAGGGTGAAAAGGTGAAAAGATGGCTAACGCCCACTAACTCGTCAACTCTTTAACTTGTCCACTCGCTAACTTGTCAACTTGTCAACTCATCAACTCGTCAACTTGTCAACCTATTAACTTGTCAACTGGTCAACTTGTTAACTGGTCAATTCGTCAACTGTTCAACTTGTATACTCGTCAACCAAATTACCATCCTGGGTTTTGTTTTATCACCCCTCCATAAATTGTTATTTGGTCTTGTGGGATGGGATATAGGTAATCGCGGTCTTCGTTCCACTTGCGTTGGTTGTTGGCGATGTCGTGTACGATGATGTTACCACCATTGGCTCCGTTAGCTACATGCAGGTTCACGCCAAGCTTTAAGAACTGTCTGATGCCAGCCACTTCGGCATTTGCCTTGATGTTGTCGATGTCTCCTTCATATATACAGACGTCTTCAGCATCGTTTACCCCATTGCCATTGAGGTCGCAAACAACGAAATGTTTGGTGTCATCGAGCTTTGGAATAACCATTCCTTTGAATTGTTGCTCGAAATTTTTACCTGCTTTCCACCGCATAAGGTCGTCGTAGCGTAAACCCTCTGCCAGCAATTCGATGGTTCGTTCGCGCCTAATTTCAAGTATTACGCCCTTATTTGCGCCCGTAACGTTGGAATAACCCGTTTCGGCAGCTTCGAGATAGGGGTCGGGACTGGCGTTGGCTGTGGCCAAATCGATGTTGGGCATGCCCACTCTATCTCTTATCAGCTTTACCGACTTGTCTAGATCTGCCTGCGTAAGCGTTCCTAATTCGGCTTTTGCCTCGGCAAAGTTAAGCATAACTTCGGACAAACGGAATAGCGGAATGTCGTTTTGCGACTTGTTATAGCCGTCTGATGCAGTGGTTGAAACCCACTTGATGATTTGATAACCCGTTGTTGCGGCAGCAAAGCTAACGGGTGTAACCGTTGTTTGGCCTATTCGTTTGTAGCCGGGCGTTACGATAGTTTGTGCCAATCGCGGGTCGCGGTTCTGCATTTCTTCGTAAAATTGCATCTTATCGTAGTCGGCTTGGTCGGTAAAGCGCGACCCATCTTTCAACAGATAGCTGTCAACCACTTTCTTGTTTAGGCCAGGTGCAGAGCCGCCACCGAGGAAATACAGGTTGGCTGAATGCACGATACTTAGCCCGCTGAAATAGTTTCGGGCGAGTATAACTTCTTCCGTCTTGGCCTTGTCTGCGGCAAAGAGGTCGCGATAGGGTTGTTCGCCAGCTGCGTAGATGGTGTATTGTCGGCTGTCCATGAGCGTTTCGGCAGCTGATGCGGCAGCGGCGAGATAGCTTTCGTAGCCCGATACACCATGATATTTGCGCCAAGTACCCTCATAGAGGCATACCCTAGACTTCAAAGCCAGTGCAGCCCACTTTGTAACGCGATAGAGATTTTTTGCCGTCGGCAGGTTGTCGATGGCGTAATCTAAGTCGGCTATGATGTTGCTCATCAGTTCGTTGCGTGGTGTGCGCGGTGAATATAGACGGTCGTCGGTCGACGATAGCACATCGCTGAACCAGGGAACTTCGCCAAATCGTTTCACCTTATTATAATAGAAGTAGGCTCTGAAAAACCTTGCAACACCCTCGTACTCCTTGCGAGCGGCCTCATCGCCACATCGCGAGCAGTCTTTCAGAAAGCTGTTGATGTTGGCCAGCTGTTTCCAACCCCATCCGCCACCGCTTTGTGGTACACTTCTCGTACCCAGAACTTCGGGCAATAGCGTTGTGGGTATGATGATGTCGGCCGTTTCCGAGTATAGGTTTTCGGCCGTAGGGAAGTCGGCATAGAAGCCATTGGTAAACACTTCTAGCTCCTTGCGGTTGTTGTAATAGTTTTGGTCTGCCAGCTTGTCTAGCGGTTCTAGGTCCAAGCTGCAGCTTGTAAGCAATGCGGCCGTGGCCAGGCATTGTGCTAATAATATTTTTTTCATGACTGTTTGCGCTTAGAATGAAACATCAAGTCCGAAGGAGAATGTCTTTGAGAAGGGATATACACGTCCGTTCGAGTCGTACGTCATTTGCTCTGGGTCTAGGTAATCGCTCTTCAGCTTACTGGTGATGAAGATGTTTTCGCCGCTGAAATAAACGCGTACCTTTTCCAGGTAAGCTTTCTTTGTGAGCGACTTTGGCAGCGTATAGCCAAAGGTTAAGTTCTTCAAACGGCAGTAAGCAAGGTCTTGCAGGTACCTGTCGTTAGGCTTGCTCATGGCGAGTTCGCGTGCCAGGTCGGCAACGGGACGTGGGAAATATGCGCTGCGATTGTTTGTCGACCACACTTTGGCAGGAAAATCCTTGGGGATGAATGAGCTGTAAGGGCGTGCATACGGCCCCCAGAACATCATGTTGTTGCCGCCAGGGTATATGTTTTGTTTGCCGATGCCTTGCCAGAACATTGAAAAGTCGAAACCCATCCAGGCCATGTTAACCGTGATGCCATAGTGATAGCGCGGAGTTGAATTGCCTATGCGAACCAAGTCGCCATGATTGTCAAGCGTTCCTTTGCCAATGTCAATCTTCTTGCTGTCGTCAACATCGTCGAAGATAAGGTCGCCCGCCTTATCTGTGAACCTCGAACCAAGGAAAGATTGGTCTACGCCACGGTCAATTGCCTCTTGATCGCTTTGGTAAATGCCCTTAATGCGGAATCCCCAAATCTCTCCCCATTCCATTCCTTCGTAGTCTTGGCCGAGCACTTTCGATTCGTTGCCCTTGAATTTGGTTATTTTCGTCTTGCTGTCGGCCAGCGTTAGGTTAACGCCGTAGTAGAAAGGCTTGCCTGCAAGGTTAAACTTGTCGTTCCATCCTACCACCAATTCAAATCCGTTGGTGCGCAGTTCGCCGTTGTTTTCGTACGGCGCATTGTAGCCGTATACGGCAGGGAGTGCTCTCGCTGCGGCCAACATGTCTTTGGTTGTACGACGATAAACATCGAGTGCAAGCGAAAGGCGGTTGTTGAAAAGGCCAACGTCGAGACCAACGTTTTGCGTAACGATGGTTTCCCACGTCAACGAGCCCGATGTGGGATCGCCCAGCGAGGCGTAAGTGGCCTGCGCATTGTCGAATATGTAATTGAGTGTGGTGGTGTTGGCCAATGATATCAGGCGCATGTAGGGGTAGAATGTGTTCTTATTGAACTTTGCGCTGTTGTCTGTTATTTGGTTTCCCAGTGAGCCAAGCGATGCGCGTAGTTTCAAATTGCTAACCACAGGGCGCACGGGAGCAAAGAACGCTTCTTCGCTGATGCGCCACCCCAAAGCCACAGAGGGGAAGAAACCCCAGCGATGATTGCGTGGGAAACGCGACGTTCCGTCGTAACGCATGTTGGCCTCAACAAGATAACGCCCGTTATAATCGTAACTAAGGCGGGCGAAGTAGCCCATCAGTGCGAACTCGTTCTGTGATGATTTTACACTTTTAGCTCCTGTGGAGAGTGCAAGGTCGTTGAGTACATCTGATGTCAGGTCCTCTCCCGCAGGCTCTACAAACTTGTAATGTCCTCTTTCGTAGTTGCTGCCCACCACAGCACTCACGTTATGAACGTCGGCAAAGGTGCGGTGGAAGTTGGCATAAAGGTCGTACACATAGTTCTCGTATGTGTCGCGCCCGTCTTTCAGCTTGTTGTTGAATGGCCATCCGCTAGCCGTTAGCACCTCGTTGGGGCGTATGGCATATTGTATGTTGGCAGCGCGGGCTTGTTTCTCTTTTGCGTAGTTGCGGTAAGTTAACTTACCCGTTATCTCCAAGCCCTCCATCACTTTGAGCACGGCTCCGATAGCGTAGGTTTGCTCGGTTTTGCCAACTTGCGTAAAGCCGTTGCCTGTACGCAGCATGGCGGCAAAGCCGTCTGCGGGTTTGTCTTTGCTGTTTGGAAGAAGGTAGACATTTGTTCCGTCTGGATTTACAGGAACAATCCAGGGCATGGCATGAAAGACAAGGTTGCCCACGTTGCCGCCGCCTTCGTAGTCGTAGCCTGCTTGCTTATACTTCGACTTGAAAAGCGAGGCGGTGCTGAAAACCCTTAGCCACGGCGTTACTTCGGCATTGAATTTGGCCATAAGTGTGCGCGTGGAGTACTTGTCTGTGCTGAGGGCGTACAGCCCGTCGTGGTCGTTCATGCCGCCGCTAATCATATAATTCATCTTGTCTGTGCCGCCACTTACGTTTAGGTTGTGGTTCCACGTGGGTTGCGAAAAATCGAAGATGTAGTTGTACCAATCGAAATTGCCGTAATAATGGTAGCGACCATCCTGCGGGTCGACAACAACCCACGGCCTTGCAGGATTTTCCGTCGTGTCATAGCGGCGTTCTTCCAACATTTTGTAGTCGTCGGCGTTCAGTCCGGAGTAGCTGCTACCTGTTTTGGCCGTGTTAAATTCGTCTACCAGCCGTGCAACGTCATAGCCCACCGTCATGAAGTCGGTTTTGGTTGTGGGCGCCGAGAAACTGAAACGGCCATTGTAGTTGATGTGCGCTTGTCCGTCTTTGTTGCTCTTGGTGGTGATAAGCACCACGCCGAAACCGGCACGCGCACCATAGATGGCGGCCGAGGCGGCATCTTTAAGTACCGAAACACTCTCGATGTCGTTGGGGTTAATGCGGTCGATGCTGCCTTCTACACCATCGATGAGTACCAATGGTGCGCCAGAGTTGGTGAGTGAGGTTTTTCCGCGGATGTTCAACGTGGCAGATTCGCCAGGCGTACCCGTTCCAAAGCTGATGTTTAGGTTGGGTACCTGTCCCTGCAACATCTGTCCAAGGTTGGTAACAGGCCTGTCTTTCAACTCTTCCGCCCCAACTGTGCTCACTGCGCCGATGAGGTTGGCCTTCTTTTTGGTGCCATAGCCAATGACAACCACCTCGTCTAGTCCGCGAGTTTGTTCGTCTAGCGTTACGTGCATGCCCTCGGTGGGCTTTACCGTCTGCGGTTTAAACCCCACATACGACACGGTGACGAGGTTTCCGGGTGTCAGTTCGAGGGCGAAGTCGCCGTTGATGTCGGTAATTGCACCGCCTGTACCGCCTTTCTCGCTAATGGTTGCGCCCACGATGGGTTCGCCCTTTGCATCGCTCACGTTTCCTTTTATCCGGCGTTTCTGTCCCTTGTCGGGCTGACCGGACTGCGCGTTTTTTGCTTGTGCCAAGCTAATTTGGTTGCCTTGCGCCTTATATGCCAATCCCGTGGCGGCGCACATCTCGTCTAGAATTTGCAGTGCAGGTCGTCCGTCGAGGTTCACTCTCACCCTATTGGGCATCATCTTTTGCACCTCGGCGTTGTAAACGAACACGTAGTTGCTGTTCTTTTCGATGTAGCTTAGCACGCTTTTCACCGTATACATGCTGTTGCCAGCCGTTAGGGCCGTTAGTTGCCCATGCCCTATGGCAGCCCATGTGGCCGAGGTTGAGGCCATACACGCCACAGGTGCAAGTAGCATGAGGGCCGATACGTAGCGTTGGGCTATGTGCCAACGCCAAGTCTTTATGTAAACGTTTTCTCTCATGGGTGTTGTATTAATGTCGTTATTGTAAATTCACTGATAGAAAGTTTAGGCGAAACCACCTATATACATATAAGGTGTGTTCCTATTAATAAAGTCGTAAGGAAAGGGGGAAATGTATAGGTGGGAGATGAAAAAAATGTCTCACCTCTCAATCACTTTCCAAGTGTAGAGGGGCGTGAATAGGGTAGGGCTGAACACTTCTTATTGCTATATAGCTAGAGGGCTTGAAACCGCAAATGTGGTGTTCGGGCTGCCGACAAATGGGGAAATTGGTTTCGCCCCGCACCAAAAGTAAGTCCCCTCTCTGTTCTCCGCAAACGCGATATGGCGTACAGCCGCTTGGGATTAAAGGCGCAACAGGGTGAAACGCGGATGCCCTGCGCGCCTAGTTGCCCGCTGTCATTATCACAATAATGCCTTAAACTTGTTCGCATCATTGTGCCCATCATGTTTGGTTTTATCGCATGTGCCGGCGCATGGCCCTTGTTCTTTTCTTGGTAAGCACTTGTTAATGATTTGTTAAAACGATAAATATATTTTACAAAACACGTTCTTTGGCCGAACCATTCTAGAAGAAAATAACCACAAAAAGTCATATAAAATGCGCCCAAACGATGAAATTCGAGCGATTTTTGAGTGCTTGCCCCCTCGTTTTTTGGCCATTTACTATGCTTTTGCACTTCTCTTTGAAGAAAAACTCTCCCAAATTTGCATCCGCAACGACAAGAAAACGGGGTCTAATCGCTAGTTTTTGCAATGCGTTTTGCCGCAAAACGCACTGCAATATGCACCAAAACGCAGTGTATTTTGCACCAAAACGCAGTGCAATATGCACCAAAATGCGAGGCGAAATGCAGCCAGATGCGAGGCAAAATGCAGCAAAATATAAGGTAAGATGTAGCAAAGTGTAGTTAAAACTCATAGAAAGCAGCATTTTGCACGTTATTTATAGGTATTTTGATTATTTGGGGTGAAATGCTGCTTGGCGGATTTTGGCGGTGCATCGATTGATGTTTTGTACCCCTAATACATGCTAAAAGGCATGTTTTTGTCCTTTATTTGTCGTAAATATCAATAAACCAGGTGGTTACAAACTTTAAAAATACGCGCGAAAATCCGACCCATGCCTGGAAATTTTACGGCGAGGGCACTCCTAATGTTAAATTTTGGTATAAACATTTTACAATCTTATGCTCGTTGTTCAGCAACATTGCGCGACGGTGTTGAATTTAATCCTTCTGCCAGTAAAAGAGTGCTTACACGGAAGAACTTTTGGGACGAATGATTGTTTGAAAGGGGGCTTGCTTTTTGAAAACGAAATCCGCAATGCCTATTGATGGGCATTGCGGATAGCGAAACCGAGCTGATTTGAAGTTTAGTGTACAGCAACAATCTGTTTTAGTTTGATGTATGCAACGTGTTTCGGAGTAAATCTATGGTACATTGGTGATACATTCATGGAGATTTGTTTGGCTGTGGATAACTAATTGGTTATCTTTGCCATGTGTGCAGAGTGCCACAAATAATGATGCAAAGGAAGTTATGTGGAACAACAAAATTCATCTTAAAACGATGCGAGAACTTATAAAATGAATAAGAAAAAGAAAGATGATGTGCAACTCACACCCATTGAAGAGCTGATTAAAGAAGATTTTGGGGCTGAGGGGACAGTGGAACGGACTGCCTTTGAAACAGGCGTAGACGCTTTCATCCTTGGTGAGCGCCTAAAAGAAGAGCGTAAGAAATAAGGACTTTCACAGGCACAGTTGGCAGCAAAGATTGGTACGAAGAAGAGTTATATCTCACAAACTGGGAATGGACATGCCGATGTGCAGCTGTCTACGTTGTTCCGAATCTTTGCAATACTGGGTAAACGGGTGTCCCCGTCGGCATCATAGGGGTGTGCTTTGCCCCTTTTGCGCTCCAACAAATCAAAAAGCGACCCGCACAGTGGCCGACGTTCACGCCATTGTCTGCCAAGTGCGGGTCTGTGGAGCATGATGCTCCATTTATTGTGAGTTGTTGTTCTAGGTGCTGAGGAGTTAAGGAGTCATGTTGAGGAGTTAAGGAGTTAAGGAGTTAAGGAGTTAAGCCAATGGCTTTGCGGCGAATTAAGGCGAATACGTTGTATCTGCGTAAGCGGCCATGAGGAGTTAAGCCAATGGCTTTGCGGCCAATTAAGGCGAATACGTTGTATCTGCGCAAGCGGCCATGAGGAGTTAAGCCAATGGCTTTGCAGGCTGTTCAGGCGAATATGGGCTTTTCAGCATAACTTACAGTTCTGTTCAAAGGCCTTTAACTTTGCATCTTAACCACAAGAATAGTTTCCTTTTGGTGTTCAAAGCTATTGGCTTAACTTCTTGTCATCTATTAGAGGGTTGGGCGTGTAGTTTCCTTTTGATGTTCAAAGCTATTGGCTTAACTCCTTAACTCCTTAACTCCTTAACTCCTAGAACTACATAACTCCAAAGAACCAATTTATCTGCGTACCATTGTCACTACGCCGTTTTTCACCGAAACTTCTGCCCCCGATATGTTGCAGAGGCTTGTAAGAACATCGGATAAGGGCGCGGCCGTAACCAACTTGCCATAAAGCAATTCGTTGCGCAGACGGTCTTGCACCTTAAAGCGCATGCCGTAATAGTTCTCCAAATAGTCGGTAACTTCTGATAAGCGCATGCCCTGCATGGGCAGCACCCCTTTCAGTCGGTCTACGTATGCCGCTGCGTTAACCTTTGTTTTCGATGCAAACTGCCCTTGGGCAATGTTAAGCCGTTCGTTGGGCAGCATGTTCACCTTATCTTTCGCGGTAGTGTTCACCTCAACGCGACCTTCGGCCAACACCACGCTGGCTTTATCTGCCGCATAGCTGTTAACGCAAAAGTGCGTGCCCAGCACGCGCACGTCGAACCCTTGGGCATGCACCACAAAGGGGCGGTTTTCTTCGTGGGCCACTTCAAAGTAGGCTTCACCTATTATATATATATCGCGCGTGTGCGCGCTAAATGGCTTGGGATATCTGATGTGGGTGCGCGAGTTGGCCGTCATGCGTGTGCCGTCGGGCAGGGTAAGGGTCAGGGTGTGCCCCGTTGGCACCGCCAGTTCTTGCATTACGCTTGCCGATGCGTTGGGGGTGTGTGCCGCTTGCTGCGCAATTGTGTTGCTGTTGCCTTGCAAATTAAGCCCCAACCACACACCGCATGCCAGCAAAGGCACCATCACGGCAGCAGCCACGAGCCGCCAACGCTTATTTCTTCGTGCCCTGTCGGTTTGAATTTTCTCGTAAACGCGCGCCATGATACGCTCGCCAACAACGTTGGCGGGCTCAGCTCGGCTGATGAAGTCTTGCAAAAGCAGGTCTTCTTCCGAGCCGTCAAAGCGCATGTCGTGTATGTCCCTGTTCATGGGCAAAGTGTCTTATTCGTTTTTTAATGCGCTAGCTGCGGGTTTTGTGCGTCTTCTAAGCAACTGTCTCAGTGTCTGCACGGCCAGTCCCACGTGGTAGTTAACCGTGGCGAGGGCTATCCCCAGCATGTTGGCGATGTCTTGATAGGGCATTTTCTCTACCTTGGCCAGGAAAAACACGTACTTGCATTTGGGCGGCAAGGTGTCGATGGCGGCGTTAATGGCCGCCAACTCTTCGGCCGAGATAAGCGTATCGGCAGGCGTTTGCATGTCGGGGAAGGCGAAATCGCCCATGCCGAAGTGCTCCACGCTAATCTGTTTGGTGTAGTTTCGTTCGCGCCGCAGGTAGTCAACGCTCTTGTTATACACGATGCGTGTTAGCCATGCGCGCACGTTTTGCAGTTGCGTTAGCTTTTTGCGCATGCGCCATGCCTCCAAAAAGGCATCGCTCACCACCTCTTCGGCCATCTCTCTGCAACCCAATATGCCGTAGGCGTGACAATAGAGGGTGTTTGAGAAACGGCTGATAAACCCGTTGAAGGCCACTTGGCTCCCTTGCGAGATAAGCACCAGTTGTTGATATAGTTCTTCCATAGGTGGCGTGATGGGCGCATGCTATGCTTGCCCTTTATTATCTAAGACGAGTGGTTTGGGGGTTGTTATAGGTTTGATGGGGCAAATAAAGGATATTTAACAATAACGTTGGGCAAGCGAGACGGTTGCCCTAAGGTGACTAGATGGTTTGGCGGACTAGATGATTGGGGAAGACTGGATTTGCTGGGAGAGCAGGGTGAGCAAAGAAAAGCAAGGAACACTTGTATAAATTGGATAACCAAGGCGACTACAATACTGATACTAAGGTTCTGGTTCTAGGTTGTTATAGTCTTTCTTTTCGCAGCAGATTACAAAGTCTGCATAATCTTTTATGCGCACCTCTATATATCCAGGCCGAACATCGAACCTGGTAGCCGGTTCTCTCGGTTGATAGAATCGTCTGTCCCCATCCATGATTCTTTTATACTTCTTTTGTCTAGGATAAGGTGTGGCTATATTCCAAGGGTCGACATAATATATCTTGTCGGGGTTAGACAAGTCAAGAACAAAGTTGAGTTCTGTCGTTTCGTACACGGGAACACGTATAACATCAACGTCTGATTTCTTGAGCGTAGTCGCACCACTGTCTCTAACTGTTACGTACGCAGCTCCCGTAAACCAGGGTCTATAAATTAGTAGGACCTTATTTGTTTTCGGTATCTTATACCGCTTTGTGTTTTGGCAAGACCATGAGATAGCGATACAAACGATTACAAGCAGGCAGAACAACACTTTCTTCATCTTCTTTATTTTTAAGGTGAACGAACACCCGATTGACATTTCTTGGTTGTAGAGTGGACTAAAAGGAGTTAGATTACCCTCGTTTTCCAGCATCAAAGTAGCCGTTTGCTGTTTTTTGTGTTGCTTATGCTCCCTCAGCAAACCATTCTTTGTCGGGCATATAAGGGCCTGTGGCCTCCAACTTGCGTGTGCACATGGCGGCAGCAAACTTGCCCGACTCGGCATAGCTTAGGCCTTGGGCACGACAATAGAGGTAACCGGCTGAATAAGTGTCGCCACAGCCCGTGGCATCTACCAGCTTACGCGGTGGGTAGGCAGGGATTTCGTAGAACGTTTGGTCGGCATAGATGAGCGAACCACCGCTGCCTAGGGTGATGACCACATCTTTAACGCCCCACGATGCGATTTGTTGAGCCACCGAACGCGGGTTGGTAAGCCCCGTTATCACCTTCATTTCGTGTTCGTTCAGTTTCAAAGTGTGGGTGTTTTTCAATATTTTGTGCTTCTCTTCCCAGTCAACGGGCAGCACTTCTTGCCCACGCACCTCGCGCAAAAAGCCTTGTGCATCGATTGAAATGCGTCCGCGTGTGGACAGCTCGCGTACAAAATCGGCCGAGAAGTCGTCGTTGAGCAGCGAGCCTAGGTGGAAAACCTTGGCCTCGATGCCGTTCATCTCGCTAATCTTAAAGGGATCGCATTTGGACAACACCCGTTGTGTGCGTTTGTTTTGGTCGCCTTCGTAGCGGTTTTCGAAGTACACGGAGTTGTCGCAAGTAAAGGCCAATACGTCAATTCGTTCGTCGCGCATGCGTTTCACCTCTTCAACATCATATCGTCCAAGCTTGGTTACCAACTGATAAGACACCTTACGGGGTAGGCGTGCTATGGCATACGAGAAGTAGAAGGCTGTTCCGCCCGAGATAAACGCCTCGTGATGGGGTGTTATTATCTTGTCGCGCGTGATGTGTCCAATACAGCAAATGTCGTTCATTGTTAGAGCTAAGAATTGTTTTAGGAAATTATATATGAGACAAGGTTGGGGTCTAAGCTAAGAGTTTGCGGCTGAGATAGCGCACGGGATACCAAACCGAGAGCCAACCCACGGCTATGACGGTGACGAAAATCCACGCCACATCGGTGTAGTGCACGCTTACGGGGTAGGCATTGACGATGAACGAGCCCTCGCTCTTGCCTAAACTCACCAGTCCGTATTGTTGTTGCAGCCAACAAAGCAGTAGGCCCAAGGCCACACCCACTAGCGCGCCGACGGCCGAAATCATGCGACCCTCGAACAGGAAGATGCGTACAATCTGCTTGTCTGTTGCGCCAAGGTTGCGCAAAGTGGCCACATCGGCCTTCTTGTCGATGATGAGCATAGAGAGCGAACCCACGATGTTGAAACACGCCACCACCAAGATGAAGGTGAGAAAGATGTAGGCAATGGCCTTTTCTACGTTCATGATGCGGAACGTGTCTTCTTGTTGTTCGTATCGGTCCAGCGCTTTGTACTTACTTCCTGCAATGGTTTGTATCTTCTTTTTCACCTCGTCGGTGTTGGCATTGGGCTTTAATTTCAACTCTAAGGCCGTGAGCATGCCTTGCATACCAAAGAGATTGCGGGCGAAAGAAACGGAAGTGAGGATGTAACGCTGGTCGTACTTGGCTTGTCTTACCGAGAACACCACGCCTGGCGAGAGCAGAGAGTCGACAACGAAACCCGAAGTGGGGTTAGAAATGTCGAATTGTCCCTCGCGGTTGGGTGCAAACACGCGCATAAAGCCGTTCCACCGTGCGCCCGTACCCAGCTGTTGGGCCAGTCTGATGCCCAACACGCCATATTGCAAGTTGGCTGCGCGCAAGGCGAACTCGCCGTCGCCGTATAGCAAATCGTTGATGCGCGTTAGCTGGGTGAAGTTGTCGTCAACGCCCTTGATGGTCACCATCGCTTGCTTGTCGCCGTAAAACACCAGTGCGTTGTCCTCCACACACTCGGTGGCAACGTCCACTTCGGGCAGTTGTTTTATCTGTGTGAGCACGGGGTCGTCGGTTGGTGCGTCCTTTCCTTTGGCTGGTACCACTTCGATTTGCGGGTCGAAGGCGGTGAAGAGCGAGGCAACGAGGTCGTGAAAGCCGTTGAACACGCTCAGCACGATGACTAAGGCCATCGTTGCAACAGCCACGCCCACCACCGAGATGGCACTAATGACGTTGATGGCATTGGTGCTTTTCTTGGAGAAAAGGTAGCGGCGGGCGATGAAAAGAGATACGGCCATGAGCGGTTATTTTTTTAATAGCTCGTCTATTCGTTCGATATAGTCGAGGCTGTCGTCGATAAAGAAGCGCAGTTCGGGTATGATGCGCAGCTGGTTGTGCACGCGCGTACCCAGTTCGTAGCGTATGGTCTTGATGTTGCTTTCAATGTTTTTGAGCAGTTCTTCGCCTTTTTCCGAAGGGAAAACGCTGAGGTAGGCGGTGCAGATGCTGAGGTCGGGCGACACGCGTGTGCGTGTTACGCTCACCATAACGCCGTGCATCATTCGCGTTTGCGATTGGAAAATAAGGCTCAACTCTTTTTGCAGAAGTCGTGCGATGCGGTTTTGTCTTGTTTCTTGCATAGTGGGTGGGTGTTTAGAGTGATGTGCGTGTGGCTATTCCAAGCTAACGTGCTGGCAGTCTATTTGCTCGTGCAGAAATATCTGCGCATTCTCTTTGAACTTGTCTTTGTTCTCGGTGGTGAGATAGCGTGCCGTTCCATGTTTGGTGCACAGCGCGTCTATCTCTGGGTGTCGTTGCAGATATTGCTGCAAACTGTTGGCCACATACTCGCCTTGTGGCACGATGCGCACGCCAGGCGGCACGTGTTTCACGATGCTGTTCATCAGTAGGGGGTAGTGGGTGCAGCCAAGCACGATGGCATCTATCTGCGGATCGGTGCGCAAAAGGCTGTCGATGCGTTTCTTAACGAAGTAGTCTGCGCCTGGACTGTCGGCCTCGTTTGCCTCAACTATGGCTGCCCACAGCGGACAGGCCATGCCCTGCACCACAATGTCGGGGAACAGCTTTTGTATTTCCAGCCGATAACTGTCGCTCTTGATGGTGCCTTCGGTGGCTAAGATGCCCACGTGGCGGGTGTTGGTAAGGTTGCCGATGCTCTCGGCTGTTGGTCGGATGATGCCCAGCACGCGACGTTTGGCATCGAGCTTGGGTAGGTCGCGCTGTTGAATGGAGCGCAGAGCCTTTGCCGATGCCGTGTTGCAACCTATTATGATAAGGTGACAACCTTGTTCGAAGAGTTTGACTACGGCCTGGCGTGTGAAC
The DNA here is from genome assembly GCF_001814145.1 of Prevotella sp. HMSC073D09. Lineage (NCBI taxonomy): Bacteria > Pseudomonadati > Bacteroidota > Bacteroidia > Bacteroidales > Prevotellaceae > Prevotella > Prevotella sp. HMSC073D09. Next base: position 24,135 of record NZ_KV815127.1, read on the forward strand.
TGATACACCACATCGAAAGAACGCGGACCGTATGGCGCACGGGCGTTGTCGCCCAAGTAGAGATAATCGTACTGGGGCAACAGTTGCCTAATGCCGTGCAGGATAGTTAGTCCGCCGTAGCCCGAATCGAATACGCCGATTGGGCCTGCTTGTTGTGGAAAGTTGTTCATTCGCTATTGATGTAACGGGCCGTTAGGCGCCGAAACGACGCCCATTGCCCATAAGGATGTTGCCTAAGCAACGTGTGCATCACTTCAACTCGGCGCTGATGGCGGCCGAAACGTTTTCGCCCAATGCGGGATTGAGGTAGGGCGCAGCGTTGTTGTCGGTGTTCAGAATGAAGGCCAAACCCTTTTGTTCGCCCACTTTGGCCACGGCTTGGTTGAGCCTAGCTTTCAATGGAGCCAGTGCCTCGGTCTCGGCTTTCTGCAACAGACGTGCTGCCTCTTGCTTGAAGGCCATGTTCTTCTCCATCAGCTCTTGCAATTCGGCCTGACGTTTCATGCGAATGGCTGGTGCAAAATCTTTCAGTCCATCGAGAAAAGCCTCGTATTTGAGGTTGAACTCGTCGGTGGCGCGTTTCATTTCGGCTTGATACTTGCCGCGAAGGGTCTCGATGTTCTGCTGAATGGTTGCGTAATCGGGGGCCGACTGCAACACATCTTGATAGCTGAAATAGCCAAATCGCAGTGTGGCAGCACGCTCCGAGGGTACATTTTGTGTTTGTGTGGTTGCATCTTGTGCGCCCGTTGTGAGGGCTGCCAGGAGCATTAGGGCCGCAAAAATAGTTTTTTTCATATCGTTTGGTTGGTGTTTTCGCCCCTTTTGGGACATCTGTTAGTATGGCGATGCGCTATATCGGCTGTGCTTATCGGCACGGATACACCTTATAATATATATGCGGGCGCATTCGCGAAAAGGCTGAAACCCGCGTTTGGCCACGACAAGAAACGAGGCCAAACACGGGCATCAGTGCTTTAAGAGGTTGTGAAGGCATGGCCGTTCGGGGCGTTCGCCGTAGACGATGTGCCGGCAGAACGGCTTTGCATAGGCTTTCCTCTGCCCTGGTTTGTTTGCCAAAGTGCGCGATGCGCAGTCTGTTATAGGGCTTTGAGGGGCACTTTACTTCATTTTGTTGAGCTGTGCTTTCACTTCTGCCGTTACGTCTTTGCTAAGCGTATCGCTGATGTAGGGGATGCCGGCCGATACGTCCATGATGTAGACGTAGCCGCCTGCTTTGCCCACGGCCTTAATGGCATCTACCAGCTTACCCGTGATGGGGCCCATCTTCTCTTGCTGAGCCTTTTGCAAAGACTGCTGGTTGTCTTGATAGGTTTGCTGAATTTTCTGGTACATCTGCTGCAAGCTAGCCTCCGTTTCTTGTTGCTTGGTGGCGTTCATCGTGCTCTTGGTCTTCTCGTACTCATCGCTTTTGCGTTTCAGTTCTTCTTGCATGGCAGTGAGTTCGTTCTCGTATTTCTTGGCCGAAGCCTCGATGTCGCCCTTAGCTTTTAAGAATTCGGGCATGGATGCCATCACTTCTTGGGCGTTAACATGTCCGAACTTCTGTGCGAACATGGCCATTGGGGCGAAAAGCATCAGCATTAAAACTAGTTTCTTCATTGTTATAATTGTTTAATATGTTAATATTCGGGTTTATGAGTTGGTGCGTTTAGAGTTGGTGAGTTGGTGAGTTTGAAGTTTATGAGTTTGATGTTTTGGAGTGATAAGGGGTGCGAATGGCGGAAAGCAACATGGGTTTGGGATGTCAAGTAGCGAGCCTCGTTCATCAGTTCGGTCTGTGTGGAATGCCAAAAGATATGGCCACCCCCTCTACCGCTCATCCTCCTTACCACATACTACTTTCTACTTACTCCTTACTACATACCCCTTCCTCCTTACTACATTCTACTTACTACATATTACTTACTCCTTCCTACTTCCTCCATCCTACTAACCTCACTAATTGGAATAGCCCAAACGTCCCAGCACTTCGTTGCTGATGTCTATCTTGGGCGACCCAAAGATGATGCCCGTATCGCTTGCCCTATCCAGCACTAGCGAGTAACCGCGCTGTTCCGAGAGTTCTTTTACAGCGTTATAAACGGCCTCTTGTATGGGGGCAATCAGGCTTTCGCGCTTTTTGTAGAGTTCGCCTTCGGGCCCAAAGTATTTCTTTTTAAGCTCTCCGGCATCCTTTTCTTTCTTCATAATGGCCTCTTGCTTGGCCTTGCGTTGCTCTTGCGAGAGGAAAACCACCTCGTTTTGGTAGTTCTTGTACATCGTTGCAGCTTCGTTCGAGAGTGCCTCAACCTCTGCTTGCCACTTTTTCGACACTTGGTTGAGTTGCTCGTTGGCTCGCTCGTAGGCAGGAATGTTCTTCATAATGTATTCCATGTCGATGAGCGCGAACTTCTGCGCATGGGCTGCCAGCGACACAATGGCCACAAGGCAGGTGATGATAAGTTTCTTCATAATCTCTCTTCTTTAATTTGTTGTTGTCAGCAAAAGGGGCGAAGGCTGGCCAAAACCGGTTTGGCCGAGCCATGTTCCCCATTATGTTTTAGACGTACACGGCGTTGAAAGGTTTAGAACTCTTGTCCTAAGATGAAGTGGAACTGGCTGCCACCCTTTGTTCCGTACACCTTGTCGAAACCATAAGCCCAGTCTATACCCATAAGTCCCACCATTGGAAGGAATATGCGAACGCCCAAGCCGGCACTACGTTTGAGTTGTAGGGGGTTGAACTTGCGCGTGTCGGTCCATGCGTTACCTGCTTCGGCGAAGCCCAAACCATAGATGGTGGTGTTGCCCAGCATAAAGGGATAGCGCAGTTCTAGTGCCATGCGCGTATAGGCATAACCTTCGGCACCGTATGGCGTAAGCGAACCGTTTTCGTATCCGCGCAAGCCGATTGTTTCTTCGGCATAGCCCGTTGAGTAGCCGCTCATACCGTCGCCACCCATATAATAGGTCTCGAAAGGCGACTTCTTATAGCTGTTGTACGAGCCCAACAGACCGAATTCAACGCGCGACATCAGCACAAAGCACTTTTGTCCGCCCGAAAGAGCCGTGTAAGTTTTCGACTTAAACTTCCATTTGTGGTACTCCACCCAGCGATATTTCTCCTGCTGTTCCTTTGCAAATGTGGGCGATTTTGGGTCGTTGGCCAAGTTGCGATAGTCTTTGCCGTCCCACTTAGACCAAGGTGGAGTTACGCTAACCGATGCCATGAACTCCGAACCCTTGCGGGGGAACATGGGGTTGTCCGTAGAGTTGCGGCTAAGCGTAAGCCCTAGGTTGATGTTGTTGGCGTTACCATTGCTCATAATGAAGTAGCGCCAGTTCTTCAGCATGTATCTTGTGTACGAAAGGTCCATCGAAAGCACGAAGAAATCGTCGGGCCAACGCAACCTCTTGCCCCATCCCACAGACGCGCCAAGCATCTGTATGTATTGGTTGGGGTCGTAATAGTTCTCGTAATTGTTGTAATAGCTGCTCCCGTAACCGTTAAGCGAGTTGTAATAGGCATAGCGGGAATTGTTGTTATAATAGTTGCTGTTTACGCCAGTTTGCTTAGAGTAGAACACGCTGACGTTGAATTGCAACGGACGTTTGCCGCCAAGCCAAGCCGTTGAGTAGCTGGCGTTGTACGATTGATAGTACTTACCATTGGTTTGTACGCCCAACGATAGTGTCTCGCCATCGCCAATGGGCAGCAGTCCGCGGCGCTCCTTGTTCTTGCCAAAGAGGTTGCGCATGGAGAAGTTGTTGAGCTTGAGGCCGATTTTGCCGATAAGGCCCGTCTGTCCCCAACCCAGTGAGAACTCAATTTGGTCGTTGCTCTTCTGCTCCAAGTTCCAGTTGATGTCCACCGTTCCGTCTTCGTAGTTGGGACGAACGTCGGGGCTAACCTTTTCTGCATCGAAGTGTCCCATCGTTGCAAGCTCGCGCGCCGAACGTTGCAATGCCTCTTTGGAGAAGAGGTCGCCTGGCTTTGTGCGCAATTCGCGGCGCACAACGTTCTCGTAAAGGCGGTCGTTACCATTGATGCGCACCTTGTTAAGGTGTGCCTGTTGGCCTTCAACGATGCGCATTTCAAGGTCAATAGAGTCGCCAACGATGTTCACTTCGGTGGGTTGCAGGTTATAAAACAAGTAGCCGTGGTTCCAATATTGGTTTCCAACCGCGTCTTCGTCTTCCGTTAAGCGCTTGTTCAGCAGCTTTTGGTCGTACACGTCGCCCTTCTTCATGCCCAAAACGGCAGACAGATAGTCGGTTGAATACACGGTGTTTCCTACCCACGTGATGTTTCGCAGGTAGTATTTCTTACCCTCGTCCACTTTTATATGTATGTTCACATGTTTCTCGTCGGCGTTCCAAACGGTGTCTTCCAAGATGGTAGCATCTCGAAAGCCCAGCTCGTTATACTTCTCGATAAGTTTCTTTTTGTCGGCAGCCCAGCGTTCGGGGGTAAACTTCTTGGCCTTAAACAGCGACGAAAGCTTACCTGCCTCGTGGGTTTTGGCGAACGCACCCTTGCGCAAAAAGCCGCCCTTAATCTTTCTGCTAGACAGTTGTGCGTTACCTTCGATAATGATGTCTCGCACCTTCATCTTTTCTTTCTTGTCGATGATTACGTCGAGTATCACCTGGTTCTTGTTAGACACGTCGTCGCGTTGGCGAATTTCGATGTCGGCATTCTTAAAGCCTTTGTCGTCGAAATAGCGTTTGGCCAAAATCTTGGCGCGGTCTATCATGTTGGGCGTAATCTGCGCTCCTTTTAGCAGTCCCAGCTTGTTTTCCATGTCCTCGCGTTCCGACTTCTTCAAACCGACATAGTTGATGACCGAGACACGCGGGCGCAAGGCAAGGCTTACGTGCAGGTAAATCTTGTCGCCGACAATCGAGTCGGCCGAAATTTTCACGTCAGAGAACAGCCCATGCCGCCAATAACGTTTTACGGCATCGGTGATTTCGTTGCCGGGAACGGTTATTTCCTGCCCCACACTCAATCCGGATATGCCTGCCAGCATATAGTCTTCGTAGCCTTCGATGCCCGAAACGTTGATGCCGCCCAGCACCAACGTTTTGGGTGTACCGGCGTATGATATGTCTGGGTACACGATTTTGCCCTGTGCGGCGGCGTTAAGCCCGCACAAGCAGAGGGCGACAACAGGAAAAACCTTGCGTAATATCTTCATTTTTGGGTTGTTTTCTATCTTTATAAGTCAATATACTTCATGCCTGCCGTTCAGGACTCGCTTTCTACTTGCATGCCCGTTTTGCCGAATCGCCTTTGTCGCGCTTGGTAATTGGCGATGGCTTGGTGCAAGTCGGCCTCGTCGAAGTCGGGCCAATAGGTGTCGCAGAAGTACAGTTCCGAGTAAGCAATCTGCCAGAGCATGTAGTTAGAGATGCGCAACTCGCCACCAGTGCGTATCAGTAGCTCGGGGTCGGGCATGAAAGCCGTCTCCAATCGTTCGTTCATCAGCTCTTCGGTGATGTCTTCGGGCTGCAACGTTCCCGCTTTCACGTCGCGTGCGATGCTTTGTGCGGCACGCGTAAGCTCCCATCTCGACGAGTAGCTCAGTGCCACCACCATGGTCATTGCCGTGTTTTGTGCAGTGTGTTCCATGGTTTCTTGCAGTTTGTCTTGCACCGATTGGGGCAGGCGTTGTATGTCGCCCACCACTTGGAAACGCACGTTGTTCTTCATGAAGATTTCGTCTTCCAGCGAAGAGAGCACCAAACCCATCAGCGCGGCAATTTCCGTTTCGGGCCTACTCCAATTCTCTGTGGAGAAAGTGTAAAGCGTTAGGAACTTCACCCCTAGGCGCACGCACTCCGAAGTGATACGTCTCACGGTGTCCACCCCGGCTTGATGCCCGTAGCTTCTTTCCTTTCCGCGTTCCTTTGCCCATCGTCCATTGCCGTCCATAATGATGGCAATGTGTCGGGGTATGCGTTTGATGTCTAGTTCTTGTTCCATTAATCGTCTTTGTTACAGGTTCTGCATTTGGGCATGAAACTATATGTGAGCGACAACGAGAGGGCCGAATAGCCGTCTTTGTTTTTGAAGATGCCCACGCTGCGCACCGTATAAGGGTCGGCAACGCCGTCCAACTTGTCGCTCGTTGCAAAGTGCATGGCCCATTCCAGCCCAAGGTTCAGCCTCTCGGCTAGCTTGTATTTCACGCCCACGCCTAAGAAAAGGTTGGCCGTGGTTACGTTCTTTGCGCCGCCATTAACGTGGGTTAGCCCCATTCCGCCCATGATATAGGGTGTAAGGGGTTGTGCTCCGCGATAGTCGCGCCCTGTGCCGTAGGGCCAAAAGTTGTACTCGTAGGCCACGCCCACATCCACCACGCGGTGGTTAAAGTGGTAAGGCGAGGCGGCATAGGCTGGGTAATAGGTGCCGTTGTTTTGCGACGAACCTTTTATCTTGCCTGTAAAGGCGGCCAACCGCAGGTCCATATAGGGGTTTATCACTCGCCGCAGAACTAGTCCGCCCATAGGTTGCGTCCCACGGAAGATGCCTGCATTGAAGTCGCCTAAGTAAGTAACCAACCCTAATGTGCCACCCGCCTCCATGAGATAGAGGGGGTCGCCTTGCGCCATTGCTCCGCTTGGGAGTGCGGCGAACAGCAACATTGCGAGCCAGTTTCTTTTCACCTTATTATATAAATACGTACTGTGCGCGGCTTGTTGCAGTTTGCCTTTGCCCCGCGTTTGTGGTGTTATTTGTTTGTTGCCCAGCCCACACTGTTCTTGCGTACGCGCCAAACCTTGCCCGTGCCAGCACAAACCAGCCAGATGTGGTTGTCTTTATCGGCGCCCATTGCAAATTGGGTGGTGTTCTTTGCCACGTCGGTGGGCATTGTATAAATGCGGTTGGTGCGCCACGACAGCCCGCCATCGGCACTCACATACACGTTTTTCAACGCCTGTACGCTGCTGCTTGCGCCCATACCTGCACCGCCCACGGCCAAGAGAACCGGCCCATGAACCACTACTTGCAGGTTAGACATGCGCGGAAGTCGCGGCTCTGCCTCCAAACTATTGTAGTAAGCCCACCTTTGGGTAGAGCTTGTTTGTCCGTATTCGAACACCTTACCCCACACAACGGGTGCGGAATCGCTGGCGTAGTCGGCCTCTTTGCGGTTGCCAAGTAGCACCACTTGTTCGGTTTTATCGCTTGCTGAGTGGTTCCAAACAACCATGTTTAAATCTTGTTGCGGCAGATAGCTGGAGCTTGCTGCCAACGTTTCAAGCACAGGCTCTGACGTTCCAGCCTTTGCCAAGTATAGGGTGCTAGTGCCTTTAAGCAGATGTAGCCCCGCATTAGATGCGCCCAAGAGGCGCGACATGCCTGCGGCGTTTACGCCGAAGTCGGTCCAAGTTGTGCCATCGGTTGATTGCCACACCCTGTTTCCATTCAAAACGTATGCCACGCCGTTGAAACTAACGGCGTTTTGCCATGCGTTGGCATCGGGCGAGAACGTGGGCGATAGCTTTGTCCATGTCTTTCCGTCGGCGATAGGCGAGCCATACACCACCGTCCCACTACCAGTAGAGCCGAAAACCAACACCATCGCCCCCGCGTTTGCTACGCGCATGCCTTGCATAGCGGCGAAAGCAGGCACCGTGGCCAACTGGTTCCACTTAAAGTCGTTGGGCTTTTGCTTGTGCACACGCACGTCTACAGTGTATTTCTGCGAGTACTTTTGCGAGTTGCTGTACACAACGAACGTGCGCTCGGAGGTGAAGTCCACCGAGTCTTGCCCGTTTTTGTAATACTTTACCGAGTCGCTGGTAAGGCTTTTCAGCGTAACCACGCCCGCGTTTCTGGTAGAGAAGGTGCCAACAATCTTTTTTTGGTTCACGCCGTAGGGCAGCGAGTCGAGGTTGTACACCCTTTTGTTTATCTGGTCGATGTAGAAAACATATTTCTTGGCATCGAGTTTTCTATAATATACACTGTCTTTCTTGCCGTCTTTTGTGGTGGAATCCACCCTCAAACTTAGTTTTCCAAGGGTGAAGGCCGTGATAGCCGTGTCGTCATAATAGGTGATGTCTCTGGCATCGTCTTTCAGACAAGATGCAAAAACAAAACCAGCCGAGAACAGCAAAGCAAGAGACCATCGCATTTTTTTCATTCCGCTTTTGAATTAATTTTAGCTGCAAATTTAGTGAGAATTCCTCAAATAAACAGCGTTTTGTTCGCTTTATTGTGCAAAATATGATAAACGCGCTGTTTTTTTAAGGTATTTTACGTGCTTTGGCGGTGGCAAGCAATGAGCGGTGTGCCACATACGTGCCTAGATTTTCGGCTTTTTGATAAGGTAAACAAACTGGATGATAGCAGCTTGTTGAGTTTGTATGTGTTAAGAAAAAACCATTGGGCTTGATGTTTTCTTTGAGCATGTCGACAGCAGTTACGCCATTTTTCAGTGCCTTCCTATCCCTAAGCGGACAATCGAGTTCGTTTTTCAATCTTTTCCCCAAATTAGCCTTTTAGTTAATTTTGGTGCATATATTTTACAAAACACACTCTGCCTGGCACACCATTCTAGCGAAATTTTAGGTTGAAAAGCGTGCTTTTTGCAGCATTTTTCAGCTTTACGCAATTCTTGTTCAGTCCATTTTTGATGGTTTTGCTTGCATTTAGCACCATTTTACCTTTCTATTTGGTTGCCTGCTCTCTTTTTTAAGGCTCTAAAAACTGTGTTTTTACCACTAAAACACCACTTTTTAGGGTGCATTTTGCCCCTTTTAGCTATGTTTTTAATGGTTCTAAGAGGTTTTGTTTATACCATTACAGCGTATTTTTATGCTTCTCGTCTTGCATTTACCAGCATTTTGCCTTGCGTTTAGCAGCAAAACGCACTGCATTTAGCGGCATATTGGCTTGCATTTTGCACCAAAACGCACTGCATTTAGCACCAAAACGCACTACGTTTAGCACCAAAACGCACTCCATTTAGCGGCAAATAGCCCAAAAGTAGGTGCAAGTAGTGGTTTCTTTAAATAAAAATTCATTTTGCAGTATGCACATGCTAACCCCTTTTTGCATCAAAACAAACCTTCGCGAGAATTGATTATTTGCGGTGGAGTGAGCAGTTGGTGGGTAAAACAGGTACCTATAATGTTAAAATTTGTACTGAAAAGACTACAAATAATGTTTGTTGGGTGGGATGATGAGTCAACTAATTGGTGGATTGAGTATTGTGGAAGGTTGTGCAAAGGCGAACATCAGTAAAGCCTTTTGTTGGCTATTGTGGGGCTGTTAAGAGTAGCTAGGCGCTGGGCATAAGTCGTCGTAAGCATCGCCAAGCGATTGAAAGCCCTGTTCAGTCCAATACAAAGATTGTCCTTTGGCGCGGTATAGGCTTTGTAGCAACTCAGTAAAGCTTTTGGCAACAACCGCTTGCTCGCCAGCAACGCCGTGCCTATCCCAAAAACTATCGTAGCAATGCCCCAGTTTGTTTTTTGACAAGTCGATGGTTATATATTGCGAGTGGTTGTCGTGCGCAACGATAAACCAGTTGTGGCTTACGTCGTCTGCCACGTCTTCTCCCACAATAATGGGGTTAGCCCTTTTAAATTCAGCAGCACCAACGATTTTTATTGGATAATGGGCATCGTTGAAAAGCGAGATTGAAGAATAGTTTTCAAGAAAGTAACGTAAGTCTTGCGGTAAATGCAAAGGCAATTTGACCGCAGGATGTGACAGTTTAGAAACAACACAGCTTTTGTTGTGTTCTATTTCTGTTAGAATATTGATAAGGTCTTCCATATGTGTTTACTCTTTTTTATTGCTTGTATGGGCAGGTTGGTTGATGGCTTTTAATATTCTATTTTCCAAGTCGATAGGAAACCAAACAATCGAAAACTCATGGTGTTTAAATTCTTTTCTTGTAATGGGTGTCTCTTCTTGCGTGGCAAAATTCCTCAAACGAAAGTCTCCATCAACACCAAATATCATTCTTAGACTATTGTAATTTGAGTGTTTATATTTGTCGTAACAGTCTGTTTTCCCGATTATTCGCCACCGCTTTTTTACAATACCGTCCCAAAATATCTGCAATGGAGAAAACAACACGCCCGAATTTTCGATTTCGCTAATGCAGGTTTGGGCGGAACCTATTTTCTTAAAAATCTCTACTAAGACCGAAGAACTGGTTTCTATTACTCTTCCAAAGGCAAAGTCTTTATCTAAATCTTTGTCGGATAGTTTTACTTTTAACTTCCAATCGTCTTTGGGCATGAATAGCGGAATACAAAATATATCTCCTGCATGAACGATAACCTTATTCATTGCTTAACTTTTAGGGCGTTTGGAAAGTAACTTATTGAAACTTACTGATCAGTTCGAAGATGTCGTTCGCAACTTTATTCATCGGCAATGAGCCTAATGCGCCTAAGTCGTTAGCGTATATTGAATGGTCGTTGGGCGTATTTGTGCTTACGAAATAGCCCATGTCTCCATCTTGTCCAATCATCAAATAATTGGGCTCGTAGGCTCGTACCTCATAAGTTTCGTTCCTTTCCTCTAAGTCGGAATAAGAAAACAGACCTATTCCAGAGCCTTCCACCTCAAAGACGTCGTCCGCTTTGATGTGGCACAGGAAATCAAAATAGGGCTTGGGAAAGGTTATTTTCAACCTTTCTTCCAGTTCAATAACGTTCTTCTTTACGCTTACACTATCCATTGTTGTTGCTGTTATAAGTAAAATTGGTGAGGTTCGGACATGATGCAATGGGCTTAACGGCCGCTTGTTAAGTGCTAACGCGTATGACAATATTACTTGCTTTAAGCAGAATTTACGTTGAAGTTGTCTTGGCTTTCAGTATTTTTATAAATTGAGAGGAGTTTATTATCTTTGTGATGCTAAACCAAGATAAACATTCCTCTCATGTACGAAGTACAGGACAAAGCTACAATGGCCAATTGGGGCTAAAATATCTCTGAGGTACTTCCAGAATTGTTCTCGGAACTTAATACCTCGCCCTTGTCGGTATCGGGACTTTTTCTCAACGCAGTTGTAGGTTCCGACGCAGAACAGTTCTGGCGGGGATGCCACAAACAAGAGGTAATTCCAAACGTTGTCTTTAACAAACGCAGAGGAAAGCAAAGGGAGGAAGAGTTCCTTGATAAATCGCTGTATAGCTAGAGGTTTCCATTGTCTGCAAGCACATTTAGAGCCTGATGATGGCTACTTTATTATAAACTGCAAAGCAGCCAGGATGAGAATGCCTGCAATTAGCATCCAGCGATTAATATTGATATTCTTAAGATTATCCGCATGCTGATCAGAAATTTGCTTGCATAATTCCTCTATAACCCTCTGGTTTTTGGTTATAGCTCGGTTTAATTCTTCTGTTCGTTCTGAGAGCCTACTGAACTCTTTGCTCATAGAATTAGTGAGCATAGTCATATCGGCATCGACTTTCTGTGATAGCTGGCTGTACTGCTTAGAAACATTTTCGTAATTCTCTTGCTGTCTATTATGAATGGAAAGCATATCGGCATCGACTTTCTGTGATAGCTGACCATACTGTTTGGAAATATTTTCAGTACTTTCCTGCAGTTTATTATGAATGGAATGTACATCTGCAGAAATCTCGTCCTGTCTGGTCTTTAATCCAGAGGTTATTTCTATCGATTGTTCCAACTTCGTTTGGAAAGCACTTAATTCTTCATTGCTTTTTGCAAGTCTATCATTTTGTGAAACAAAATCAGTAAGTATGCTGGACGAATTTTTCTTGAACTCTGCAATAATGGTATTACAAGAGGCCTCTATAGAGGTAACAGCTTCTTTTATTTCTGTTACTTTCTGATCTCTCATCTTAGCAATTTCCTCTTTCAAGAGGATAGTCTCTTGCAAAACAGCATTTACAGAAGCAACATAACCATTCACTACATTCTGAAGTTGTGAACTTGCATTGATTGTGTCTTCAACCTGTTCCTTTGCAGAGTTAATGTCCTGGAGATTCTTCTCGAGTCGCTCCAATGCAAGATTTATATCGTATGCCATAGTTATTTATTTAGGGATATTCAGTAAATATCTAACTAATT
>NZ_KV815128.1:0-772 GCF_001814145.1 Prevotella sp. HMSC073D09
ATTAGTTAGATATTTACTGAATATCCCTAATTATATTTTACAAAATGCGTTTTGTTTGCTAGTCCTTCTAGGCGAAAAAGAGGCTTTTTTAGCAAGAAATTAGCCGTTTTTTCGGCCTTACGCGTTATCTTTTACGCCATTTTTTAGAGCAAAACCTGCATTTTGTACCATTTAGCCTTTCTATTTTGGTTGCCAGCTCGTAATTTTTCAAGTCCATTTACCTGCTTTTAGCCCCTAAAAAACCACTTTTTAATGGCCATTTTGTCCTTTCGAGCCATATTTTTCATGGTTCGAAAGGGTGTTAACTTGTCTCTTTGCAGTGAATTTTTATGCGAATTGTCTCGCGTTTAGCACCATTTTGCACCGCATTTTGCACCATTTTACCTTGCATTTAGCATCAAAACGCAGTGCATTTAGCATCAAAACACAGTGCATTTAGCACCAAAACGCAGTGCATTTAGCACCAAAACGCAGTGCATTTAGCATCAAAACGCAGTGCATTTAGCATCAAATGGCCCAAAAGCTGGTGCAAATTGCGGTTTTATGCAATGTGTATTCATCTTGTTTGCATTTTCAACAACCCCCTTTTTGTGCCAAAACCAACCTTCGCGAGAATCGATTTTTTGCGCAAGATAGGCGGTTGGTGGAGAAAGTGGCCAGTAATAATGTTAAAATATATACCGAAAATAAGACATTTGTATTTGCGAACGTTAGGTTTAGTAAGTAGGTTGGGGTAGTTGTTCTAGTTGTTCTAGCTGTTCTAGTTGTTCTA
>NZ_KV815128.1:872-17557 GCF_001814145.1 Prevotella sp. HMSC073D09
TCTAGCTGTTCTAGTTGTTCTAGCTGTTCTAGTTATCCTAGTTTCACTAGTTATCTTAGTATTCCTAGTTTTCTAGTTATACTAGCCAAACTCGTTCATCAGCAGGCATCGCCATTTTTTATCTAGCAAGTTAACAAGTTTGTAGGCGCAGCCATTTTTTCACCTTTTCACCTTTAAAAGTCCCTTTCACCTTTAAAAGTATTTTTCTTTGGTAAAATAATGTCTGTATTGCGCACATCGTTACGATATTTTTATTATATTTGCACATTGTAAACATTACAATAAGAATGAACAAGAAAAGCTTTTGGTACCGCGCGTTTGACCTTTACTATGATGGTTTTAGGAGCATGACATTGGGTAAGAAGTTGTGGTTGGTGATATTCATCAAGCTCTTCATCATGTTTGCCATCCTCAAAGTGTTTTTCTTTCCCAACTTTTTGAAAGCAAATGCACCCAAAGGAGGGGAGGCCGACTATGTGTCGCGCACGCTAGACCAACGCCAAAAATAGTGGCGGCTATTGTAAACCGGGGCAACTGGGCATGGCGAAGGCTGGCAGACAGAACGCCCCAAAAAGGCAAATCGCACAACATAAGGAAATAATAATCATTAAAATAAACTATGTTCAATCAACTATTTCTAGACATTTCAACGGGTACGATAGACTGGTCGCGCGCGCAGTTCGCCCTTACGGCCATGTACCATTGGCTCTTTGTGCCCCTTACGCTTGGCCTTGCCGTTATCATGGGCATTGCCGAGACCTGCTATTATCGCACCAAAAAGCAGTTTTGGAAAGATGTGGCGCACTTTTGGCAGAAACTATTCGGTATTAACTTTGCTATGGGCGTGGCCACTGGCATTATCTTGGAGTTTCAGTTCGGCACCAATTGGAGCAACTACTCGTGGTTTGTAGGCGACATCTTTGGTGCGCCCTTGGCCATAGAAGGCATTGTGGCCTTCTTTATGGAAAGTACGTTTGTGGCTGTGATGTTCTTCGGGTGGAAAAAGGTTTCGCCAGGTTTCCATCTTGCGTCAACATGGCTTACAGGTATCGGTGCAACCATTTCGGCTTGGTGGATATTGGTGGCCAATGCTTGGATGCAATATCCTGTGGGCTGCGAGTTCAATCCCGATACCATGCGTAACGAGATGGTAAGTTTCGCAGATGTGGCCTTGTCGCCCTTTGCAATAGATAAGTTCTGCCACACCGTAACCTCTTCGTGGATTGTAGGAGCCGTATTCGTGGTGGCTGTAAGTGCCTATTATCTGTTGAAGAAACGCGAAATGGAACTGGCCAAGCAAAGCATGAAGATTGCCGCTTGCGTTGGTTTTGTGGCTTCGGTGCTCGCAGCAATGACGGGACACCATTCTGCCACGCTCGTTGGTAAGGTTCAACCCATGAAACTGGCTGCTATGGAGGCGCTATGCAAGGGTGGCGAGAGCCAAAGCCTTACTGCAATTGCTTTGGTTAATCCCTTTAAGCAGCACGATTATCGTTCAGGCGAAGAACTTGCATGCCATGTTTCTATTCCTTATGCTCTCTCGGTGATGGCTACTCACACCGCGCATGGTTTTGTACCTGGTGTTAACGACCTGCTCGACGGATACGTTAAGGCCGACGGAACACGCGAACCGTCGGTGGCAGAGAAGATGGTGATGGGTAAGGCAGCCGTAAATGCCCTGATGGTGTATCGCAAAGCCAAAAAGGCGGGCGACGAAACAACTGCTCAGAAGGTGTTGCCCATCATCAAAGCCAATATGAAATACTTTGGATATGGTTACGTAGAGAAGGAAGAACAGGTGGTGCCCTATATTCCCCTTGCTTTCTGGTCGTTCCGTTTGATGGTTGGTTTGGGTTCGTTCTTCGTGCTTTTCTTTGCTGTCCTCACCTTTTTCAGCTATCGCAAAGACTTGTCGCGCTATCGTTGGCTACTTATTTTGGGGGTATGCACCTTGCCGATGGGCTACATCGCCACAGAGGCCGGCTGGGTTTTGGCCGAGTTGGGCCGCCAACCTTGGACCATTCAAGACATGTTGCCCACTTGGGTGGCGGTAAGCGACGTTAGTCCTGCCTCTATTGCCACAACCTTCTTCCTCTTCTTGGGCTTGTTTACCACGCTGCTTGTGGTAGAAATAAGCATCATGGTGAAACAGATAAAGAAAGGTCCTGAGTACGGAAAATAAAAAGCCTCACCCCCAACCCCTCTCCAAAGGGAGAGGGGCGTGGATAGCTTTGCTACTTTAAAGGAGGGGTTAAGCCTAATGCGTTGGGGCTTGCGTCTGTAAGAAATCTAGGTTCCCAAAGAAACCTGGGGCTAGGATTTCTAGGAAATCTTGGGAAACTAAGATAGCAAAAACATGCGCGGCTTTGTGGGCGTTATCCATCTTTTCACCCTTTCAGCTTTTCCCTCTTCCCCTTTAACAGAATAAATAATTTATTATGTCATACGAATTTTTGCAACATTATTGGTGGTTCTTGGTGTCGCTCCTAGGCGCATTGCTGGTGTTCCTGATGTTTGTTCAGGGCGCAAACACCCTTATATTTACCCTTGGCAAGACCGAGAACGAACGCCGGTTGGTGGTTAATTCCACTGGCCGAAAGTGGGAATTTACCTTTACTACGTTGGTGGTATTTGGTGGTGGTTTCTTTGCATCGTTCCCTTTGTTTTATAGTACCAGCTTTGGCGGTGCCTATTGGCTTTGGATGATTATACTTTTCTCGTTTGTTATTCAAGCCGTTAGCTACGAATTCCAAAACAAGTTGGGCAATCTCTTGGGCGTTCGCACCTTCCAAACATTCCTAATCATCAACGGCGTTGTAGGGCCGATACTCTTGGGCGGTGCTGTGGCTACGTTCTTCAACGGCTCTAACTTCATTGTAGATAAAGGTAACATTACAGCAATGGCGCAACCCGTGATAAGTCGTTGGGCCAATGGCAGTCATGGGCTCGATGCTTTGCTCGATTTGTGGAACGTAGTTTTAGGCGTGGCCGTGTTCTTCTTGGCGCGCGTATTGGGTTTGCTGTATATTATTAATAATGTGGCCCACGAAACCATCGTTACTCGCGCTCGTAAGCAACTGCGCCTTTGTACGGTAGTGTTCTTAGCATTCTTTTTGAGTTTCTTGGTACACGTATTGTTGAAGGATGGCTATGCTTACGACCCACAAACGGACCTTATCTTTGTGCAACCCTTTAAGTATCTGCACAATCTCACCACGATGTGGTATCTAACCCTCGTGCTTTTGGTGGGCGTTGTGTCGCTACTTTACGGCATTGTGCGTACCCTTCGCGAACCCAAGTTTAAGCGTGGCATCTGGTTTGGCGGTGTTGGCGTGGTGTTGGTGGTGTTGGTTCTGCTGCTTTGTGCAGGTTGGAACAACACGGCTTACTATCCTTCTAACGCCGATTTGCAAAGTTCGCTCACCATTGCCAACAGCTCTGGCAGCGAGTTTACGCTAACAGCCATGTCGGTTGTGTCGCTACTTATCCCCTTCGTATTGGCTTATATCTTTGCCGCGTGGCGCGCCATAGACCGCAAATCCATTACCGAAGACGAGATAATGAACGGCGAAAGCTATTAAAGTGAGTGGTGAGGTGTTGAGCTTATGAGGTTTTGAGTTGTTGAGTTTATAAGTTTGTGAGATGTTGAGTTGTTGTGCTTATCGGTTAATGAGCGATGAATGCTGAACATGATGAGGCAAACTTAGCAGCTTATAAACTCACAAAGCCCAACAAATCACAGGTTTATAAACTCAACATCTCACCAACTTGTAACCTCAACAACTCAAAAACTCATAGGCTCATAACCTCAAAGCCTCACCAACTCATAAACTTATAAACTCAGAAAACCTTATAAACTTACAAACTTAAAGTTATGAAAAAAGCATTGTTTACCTTAGTTTGCGCCATGTTTTGCATGGTAGCTTTGGCGCAAACGCAGGCCGATACGGTTCGGCATCAGGTGTTGTTAGAAACCAATATGGGCAACATCCGCGTGGTTTTGTATAACGAAACGCCTAAACATCGCGACAATTTTATACGGCTTGTGAAGTCGGGTTATTACAATGGAACCCTTTTTCACCGAGTAATAGAGAACTTTATGATACAAGGTGGCGATTCTACTTCGCGCCATGCGGCCTTCGGAGAGCCTACTGGTGGCTACTCGCCTGACTATACTGTGCCTGCCGAAATTGTGTTTCCAACGTATTATCACAAGCGTGGCGCATTGGCGGCTGCGCGGGAAGGCGACGATGTTAACCCCAAATGGGAGTCGTCTTCGGCTCAATTCTACATCGTTTATGGCAAACGTATGACCGATTATCAGCTCGATGCCGTGCAAGCAAAGTTGGATTTGAGAACTAACGGCAGTGTAAAACTGACGCCCGAACAACGCGAAACCTATTTTAAGAAAGGCGGAACACCACACCTCGACGGCACTTATACGGTGTTTGGAGAAGTGGTTGAAGGGATGGACGTGGTAGAAAAGATACAGAAAACGCCCTGCGACGAACGTAGTAGGCCTTTCGAAGACATGAAGATTATTAAAGCTGTGGTGGTGAAGTAAGGGTGAATGCAATGCGGCAGACCATTGAAAAGGCCTGACTGCAAATGGGAACGGGGCGTTTGTTGACCCCCTTTTACATAAAATGCGTTTCTTGGCACAGCAAGATGCAATATAATTTGCGTGTTGCCATGCCAAGAAACGCACTTTTTGGTTCAGGCCAACAAACCGTATGGGCGGTGTTGTTTTACCCTTTATTCACCTCAACAATCTTTGTGGGAGCTTGCTCCTTGTTGCGCCTGTTGGTTACAGTAACCACAGCTTGCGCCAAGTTTATGAAGGCTTGGCCCGTTATTGTGTCGGCATCCAACGCCGCCGGCGTACCCTTGTCGCCGTTTTCGCAGATACTTTGCACCAATGGAATTTGCGCCAATAGGGGCGTTTCCATCTCGTCGGCCAGTTGTTTAACGCCTTCTTTGCCAAAGATGTAATACTTGTTTTGGGGCAATTCGGCAGGTGTAAACCACGCCATGTTCTCAACAAGGCCCAATATGGGTACGTTCACCTTTTCGTTTCGGTACATGTCGATACCCTTTCGCGCATCGGCCAAGGCCACGCTTTGTGGCGTACTAACGATAACCGCGCCAGTAATGGCCAGTGTTTGCAGCAAGGTGAGGTGTATGTCGCTTGTTCCCGGCGGCGTGTCTAGTATAAAATAGTCCAGCTCTCCCCAGTCGGCATCGGCGATAAGCTGTTTCAAAGCATTGCTGGCCATACTCCCACGCCACAGCGTAGCCGTCTCTGCGTTTACGAAAAAGCCGATGCTAAGTAGCTTAACGCCATATTGTTCGATGGGTTCGATAAGGTCGCGGCCGTCTACTTTCGAGGCATAGGGTCGCGCTTGCTCAACGTTGAACATCTTAGGCATTGAAGGACCGAAGATGTCGGCATCCAACAAGCCCACCTTATAGCCCAATCGGGCAAGCGCAATAGCAAGGTTTGCCGACACTGTGCTTTTGCCAACGCCACCCTTACCCGAACTAACGGCAATGATGTTCTTTACTTGTGGCAGCAGCTTTCCCACTTCGGGGCGAGGCTTAGAGGCAAATTCGGTTTTTATTTCCACTTCTACATCGGGGCTTACATGATAGTGTATGGCCGCCTCTGCCGCCTTGATGGTCGACTTTAAGAAAGGGTCGGTCTCCTTGGGAAAGCGTAATGTGAAACTTACTTTCATGCCATCAATGTGTATATCGTCGGCAAGCATGTCGCTTTCAATGATATTCTTTTTTGTTCCGGCGTACATCACTGTGGCCAATGCGTCTTTTATCAGTTTGGGATATAATGTCATGATGTTTTTGTTGTTTCGTTATGCAAATGTAAGTATAAATTGGGTATGCGCCAAACAAAAGGCATAAATCTGGCATTCGGCCTTACCCCCAGCCCCCTCTCCTATGGGAAAGGGGGAGTGGTATGCTTTGTTGTTATGGTGCAAATGTTCTTTTCGTATTCCTTGCTTACAGCCTGATGGGTACCCCAACCACCACTTCCGTAAGGTCGGCTTTGGTTTTATGGGCCTTTACGTTCACGCCAACCGTAAGCCCATTGAACCAAGGCAAGGCGTAATGCAGGCCAATGCGTTCGTAATATGGCGTTTCGTTTATCTTAGCATTGGCTCCCATTCGGCGATAAAGGTAAACGCCGAGCGACACAGCCAGCGACAATCGCCCATAATGCGCCTCGTGTTTGGCTGCTAAGCCAAAGGAGAATGGCGAGTGACGGAGATTGTAGCCGGCTTGTTGGTCTAATTCTTCCACGCGACGTGCGTATGTTCCATAAAACGCGTCAACGCCCACGCCCGACGACCAACGGCGCGCATGGCGCCACATCAAATCGGCCTGTAACGAATAGGCGGCGTAGATGCGAAAGCGTTCTGTACGATAGTCGGGATGCCCAGGTGGCGTTCCAAACTGCGTTAACAGCCAGTCTTCGAGCAACGTTTTCGCCCCAACGCCTGCCGCGAAGTTGAGGTACATACCCCGTTCGAATGGTTTTTTGCTGCTTGTTTGTGCTGTGCGCAATGTTTGTTCGTAGTAAGGCGTGTACAACAAAGCCAGCGATGCGCCCAAGGTGTTGCTGCCTTTATTGGGGCGATAAAGGGCACCATTGCTGTGGTGTACAAACTCTAACGATGCTCGTAACCCCCATTTTGGGGCGAAATGAAAGGTCTGATGCAGACCTGCGGCAAAGTAAATGGAGGCATGCGACCCGATAAACTCGTTGTCGATGGCGTTCTCCTTATTATATATAGACGACGAAAAGCCTACGCCGCTACTGAGCGAATAGGCCGTTTCCCAGGTTCGCGAACGATGAAGAGGACGATAAAAGGTGGTGTATAACGAGAGCGTATTGCCCAAAGGCGACTCGTAGGACACGGGAACAAGCAACCCCCAATCGGCATCGGCCTCGCGATGTAGCCTTACGGCATTGTTAAATGTGTAGCGTAAGCCAAAGGCGAAGGTGGGATTGCCATAGTCAACGGCAAAGGCGTCGCTGTCTTTGGGCAGCGGAGCGCGCAACAATTCGAGGGCCACAGAAAGGTTGTCGCCCCGTTTGAGCCATTTCTTCACATATTGGTCGGCTGCCACCACGTTTCCTTTCATGGCCGAAAGGCTCACGCCCCATCGCGAAACGCTATCCGTTTGTTGGGCAAAGGCAGTAGCGAACGCCAATGTAAGTGTGCACAAAGTTATGCCGAGTCTTATTGTTCTTTGCTTTGTGCCGTTTGGTTTTCTCCTTTCTTCGTTTGCAAAAAGCATTATCACATCGTTAGTTAAGCACCTCTTGCGCAATCTCTTCGGCAGCAATTTCCTCACTTCCACGTTTCACGTCGCCGTTCTTCGCTACTAGATAGAAACCTTTCCCCGGTGTCCACTCCATGCAAAACAGGTTAGTGGGACTGTCGTAGCCATAGTGCTTGATATGCCTAAGTACCCATTGGCGGGTCTTTCCGCAATGGTACAACGAGCTGTCTACAATGGCACCGTTGTTTACAAGTAAGTACGAATCGGCCACCTTTCCCACTTCCGATACCGTTATGGCACCGTTAGTTTCAAAGCGAACATCGTCTACATCGAACATCGAGAACACACCTTTTTGCCTGAGTAGCAGACGAAATTGTTCCATTTCCAAGCTGTTGCGTTTAAAGGCCTTAAAGTTGATGGCTCCACCTTTCACCAAATACACGCTGTCGCCCTTGATGAGGCGGCGCAATACCTTAGAGCGCATGCAGAAACGGATAAAGAGATTGAAACCGGTCCACACGGCGAGGGCGAAGAGAATGTGCCAAACGCTCATGTCGGGGTTGTAAAGCACACCGCCGACTAGCGCTCCTATCACAAACGCGCTTACCGTATCGAGTGGCGTTAGCTGTGCCATCTGCGCCTTACCTGCAATGCGCAGGAAGACCAAAATACCTATCATGCCCGTTATCAGCTTGACTGCGATTTCGAAATACTGCATACTTGTTACCGTTTATGTTGTGATTTTTGTTTGCAAAGATAGAAAAATGTGCGCAAACATTCATCGTTGTTGGCGTTAAAAACGATGAGTGGTTGTATAATGGTTTGCGTTCTTGTGTTCTTCCTTTTGCCAACCAACTGTGCGGTAATGGGCGCAAGTGCCGTTGCTTGCTTCTTTAGTTTTGTTCAGAATGAAAGCGATTTCCTATCGTTCATGTAGGGACATAATTCATCTTCATTCGTACACTTGGCAGCTGGCCACCTCATAAACTCACGCGCTATTTAGCAGACTGCTCTGAATTGAAGGCATTTAAAAGATTGATTCTGCATAAAATTATTTTCTTTTTTGCACCCGAATAACCCAGTATATATAGGTTTTCGCCATGTAACATACAGTAGGTTGGCGCAGTGGTGAAAGTTTCAGGGTCAATATCATTTGTAAGCACAGGCAAGGGAATGACATCATACATGTCGTTTAGATGATAATTGATGTCATAATGCTTTGCTACCTTTCCGTCTTTATCGGCAAAAGCAAGCGTCCAACTGGCTTTCCCTGAATTGCCGAACAATCCCCAAAAGATGTTATAGCCGTTCCATGTGCCTTTGTAGTTGCCGTCAAAACCGGGGAATACCAGTTTTGCAGACGGATATAAATAGCTGTCCAATATCTTTTTGCATTCGGAACTGTTGCACATAACATTGTCTTTGTTTTCAATGTCTTCCTTTTTTATCAATCTACCCGAGTCATTAAAGTATGTTGCTTTATAATTGGCATGAAGTGGCTGGCCTATCCTTTGGATTAATACAAATCCAGACTCCTGCATCGTTCCTTCGCACGGCCTGAGTTTGCCAATGTTCAGCTTTACTTTATCAACAGGTCCTTGCCCGCTTTTGTGCATACGGTATAAAGTTAGGTTTTGATCATTCACCAAGTACACGCTGTCTTTTACTAC
Organism: Prevotella sp. HMSC073D09; assembly: GCF_001814145.1. Lineage (NCBI taxonomy): Bacteria > Pseudomonadati > Bacteroidota > Bacteroidia > Bacteroidales > Prevotellaceae > Prevotella > Prevotella sp. HMSC073D09. The sequence continues at coordinate 9,848 of NZ_KV815128.1, forward strand.
TTTAAACATTGATAGCTTTGTTGGCAGCTCATCTATTACTCTTTCGTACATTTTCTTTGTTCCTTTAAAGCAAACAACGCTTAGCGGTTTGCCTCCCGCAAAGTAGAAAACATCATTATCCGCAACAGAAAAGCCAGACATGAACAACAAATTCCTTGCTTGAACATAACAACATGCAATTCCATTCTTGCCATTAATGTCGTACTCCCAATGTTTTACCACATGCTCTTGTGCATAACCAACTGTAAATATGGTCAGCAATAACAATAAACCAACATACTTTTTCATAAATAACGATTGCTTTGATGTATAATTTAGATAAACTTTCTTGGCTTAGGGATGTTTCAAAAAGTCGTCTTTAATGGCTTTCTTGGTTGCCTCTGAGCGGGTTCTGCTTGCTTATTTGGCGGACATGGCGAGAAAACGCACTTATCGAGGAACGAGAAAAGAACCTTAGTTTAATGCGTTGTAACGTCTTTTTGCCCGATTACCCCTTGAAGGATGAGCATAATAGCTGGTACTTGCATTTGTTGGATGGCAGTGTGTCCTTACTTTATCCTCGTTGCTGCGTTGGCCGGGTAGATGCTCCTCATCATGTACGAAGTGTTTGGCAAAGGTACAATAATTCCTTGAATTATAATTCGTTTGAGGTTACATTTTGCGGAAGTGTTGGTAGGTGCGTGTGCAATAAAGCCTTTCTTTTTTAGCGATTTGCCTTGCGAGAAATGTTGCAACATTGAAAGAACCGTCGCAAGGAAAGGCTCACACGGATGTAACGTTGGGCAAGTTGGGCAGCAACAACGTAGTTTCCTAACCTGATTTTCTTGCAGGGCTGGGTAAGATGGGCGGCAAAAGTAAAGGCATTTTCTCGTTGTATGACCTCGTAAAGATACAACTGTAAACGTTAAAGAACTATAATCTAAGTGCCGTTTGGCGCAAGATTTACTGAAAAACTTGATTAATAAAGGAAAGTGTAGCAAAACATTTAATTAGAGAATAGTAACTAATATCAAAACAAAAATGAAGAAACTAACATTAAGAAAAGAACTAATGGTTGTGTTTTCAGTCCTTGTATGTGCCTGTGGCAATGACAAAGACGGGGACTTGGGAACAAACACAGGGAATGGAACTTTCCCAACGGAGATTAACTCGTATGTAAATACCATGCCATCGGTAAAACAGATGGAACCTTTTTCAGAAAGAAAAGTGGGCGATGCCAAACCTGCATCTCTCGGATATGCCTTTGCTGATACAAGAGGAACTTCGGCCAAGGAATACTACGAACAAGCGAAAGAGTTTGAAGAACAACTGCTCTTCTCGGACGATAAGAACGTTTTCTATCCTGGTGCGCTGCTGCGGGCGAAGAGTGTTGTTGATGGAGAATACGATCCTATCGAGGCAGACCGCGCTCCAATCATGCTTTCTACCGACCTTCCAGGTAGTTCCGACCCCACTATCAAAATAGAAAACCCCTCGCTTTCGGGCGTAAGAAAGGGAATTAACGAACTGCTTAGCCGTAAGTTCGACGCACCTGCGGCTAACCTCACCTATTCCATCGAGGAGGTTTACGACAAAGCGCACCTCAAAATGGCTATGGGTGGCAACTACAAAGGTGCTGCCAACACCGTAGAGGCAAGTGCGGGTTTCAGCTTTGATAAGGAAAAGAACCGCTTTTTGGTGAAAGTGCAGCAGGTGTTCTATGAATTGAGCATCGACTTGCCCAAGAATCCATCTGACTTCTTTGCCAAGGAATTTGACTATAAGAAGGAGTTTGGCAAAGAAAAGCCCCTGTTCGTCTCTTCCATCAAATATGGTCGCATCTTGCTTTTGGGCATCGAGACAAATATGACGAAGAAAGAGGCGGAGGCTAAACTGCAAGCATCTGTGCTGGGCGGAAAGATTGGTGCCAATGCAGAGGCTGCTTACAACGACTTGCTTAAAGAATCTACCATCAAGGGACGTGTTTTGGGTGGAGATGCCAAACTGGGCTCGTTGGCCGCCATCAGCTTGGAGGACGTGAAGAAGTTCATCAGCGAAGGCGCCCGCCTGAGTACTGAAAACCCTGGCGCACCAATTGCTTACAAATTAAAGGAACTTGGAACGAACCGCACATTTAAAACGGTAATCTATTCTAAGTACACCAAGAACGATCCCTATGCTGGCGAGTTCTCGAGTGTCGGTTTCGAACTTGTTGTTCAAGATGATTTGAAGTCGTTAGCAGGCAAAAAACTCAATGCAGGCAGGGGTTATGTGCAGTTTGGTACCGACCCTAAGCAACAAGCAGAGTTTCATTTCGACTATTGGAGTAGGTATGCACATTACAATATTCCTAGCTATAAAAGCGGTGAAAAGATTTTTGTGGTGTTCAAGAGAGAAAGGGAAAACGATGGATTTAGGAAAGAATATACCTTTGAAATTCCCCTGTTCGAGCAGCTAGTAAGAGAAGGGAAGAGACTGGGCCATGGGGAAATTAAGAAACTTTACGATACGGAGAAGAACCCTTTGAAGTTGCGCGACACACAAGGGGAGGTAACAATGACCTTTGGTATTGAAAAATTGAAGTTCCATAAGTAACATCACGCTTATATTAGGCTGCCGATAAGATTGTCGGCAGCCTACAAAGAGCTGAATGAAAGACGATAAAGCCAACGGCATAGGGTATGTAAAACCTCACCTCTGCCAATGGGTTAGACATTCAGCTGACGTTTCTCTTTAAGAAAGAACCCGGCATCACGCCGGGTTCTTTTCTTTTTATCTTCTTGTTTTTGATAGTTTCTTTTAATCTTTATCGTGTTTGAAAAGAGAGGTAAAGGCAACGAGTTTTGCGGTGTAGTCCAAACGTTTGTTTCCCTATTCGTCCACGAAAGGCACTGAGTCAATAGCATTTCAAACGCCAAAGATTATGTCGCAGCGAGCACCATTGGCGGTTCTCCAAACCTTTTCACCCATGCGCGGAAACGCTCTAACCCATCTTCGCCAAACTTAGCCAGGCTCTTTTCGGCCTGTTCCACCGTCTTTTGGCGGTCGAGTTTGGTCTTGCTGAAAAACTTATCGGCATAGCAAATCAGCTGTTCTTCGAGTGTTTCGGGCAAGAAATCTTGTAAGGGAAGGGGCAAATGTTGCGTTTCGATGGCCTCGCGAGTGATGCCTGCGCCCGTATGCCGTTCGCAAACGCGGGCATGGCGCGGCATTCCTTCGGCTCGCAGCATCTCTGCGCCTTGGCGTCCGTGGGCGATATAGGGTTCGGTTCCAAAGCAATGGATGGACGGAGCATCGCAACGCACAATGCCGATGTCGTGCAACATGGCCGCCTCTTCAACAAATTGCAGGTCGAGATTTAGCTCGGGATGTTGTTTAGCCAAGGCCAAAGCCAGGTCGGCCACACTTCTGCTGTGGGTTAACAATATGTGTCGCAGCTCGTTGTCGTGCGGATAGTATTTGTCGATAACGGTTTGGTAACCTGTTTGCATGTCTTTTTTCTGTCTTAATTTTCTTTTTAAACGCGTGTGTCCTATATATATTGTACGCGCGCGCGAAAAACAAGCGTTATGCAAGAAAACAATTGCCCAACCGCTTTTTTGCGCCAAACAATTTGGGTTATTGGCGATAATTCTCTAAATTTGTGCTTTAAAACAATTAAGAACTAAGTATTATGATAGACGTAAAGGAAGCATTGCAAGATGCGCAAGACCGCATGGAGATGGCGGCGATGTATCTTGAAGAGCAATTGTCGCGCGTTCGTGCAGGTAGAGCAAACGTGGCAATACTCGATGGTGTGCGTGTTGAATCGTACGGCATGACCGTTCCACTGAACCAAGTGGCCAACGTTTCGGCACCCGATGCGCGTACCATCGCCATCAAACCTTTTGATAAAAAGGCCATCCGCGACATCGAAAAGGCCATCATGGACAGCGATGTGGGCATCACGCCAGAGAACAACGGCGAGGTTATACGCCTAGGAATACCGCAGCCAACCGAAGAACGCCGCCGCGAATTGACCAAGCAATGCAACAAGATTGGCGAGAAAACCAAGATTGAAGTGCGCAACGTGCGTGCCGAAATAAAGGATAAACTGAAGAAGGCCATTAAGGACGGACTGTCGGAAGACAACGAAAAGGATGCCGAAGAGAAACTCCAAAAGCTGCACGACAAGTTCATTAAGAAGATTGACGAATTGCTTGAGGCGAAGAACAAGGAGATAATGACGGTTTAATACCGCGCCAAAGGCACAGCATGCAAGGACTGGTAATAAAGAATACGGGCAGTTGGTACACGGTGAAAACCGACGACGGCCGAATTGTCGACAGCAAGATAAAGGGCAGTTTCAGGCTTAAAGGCATACGCAGCACATCGCCTGTGGCTGTGGGCGACCGCGTGCAGCTTGTAACCAACCAAGAGGGCACGGCCTTTATCTCGGCTATCGACGACCGCAAGAACTACATTATACGCAAGTCGTCGAACCTTTCAAAGCAGAGTCACATCCTTGCAGCGAACATCGACCAGGCTTTGCTCATCGTAACCGTTAACCGACCACAGACTTCCACAACCTTTATCGACCGCTTTTTGGCCTCGGCCGAGGCCTATCGCATACCAGTTGTGCTGGTGTTTAACAAGACCGACCTGCTCGACGACGACGAAATGCGCTACCAACAGATGGTGATGAACCTCTACGAGACGGTTGGTTACCACTGTTTGGCCATTTCGGCCGAGACGGGAGCGGGCGTCGACGAGGTGCGGGCCTTGCTTAAAGGTCGCATTTCGCTTTTAAGTGGCAACAGTGGGGTGGGGAAGTCCACCCTCATTAACCGCCTTTTGCCCACGGCGAACCTGCGAACCGCAGAGATTTCAAACGCTCATAACGCAGGTATGCACACCACCACGTTCAGCGAAATGTTGGAATTGCCCGAAAGCGGATGGGTTATCGACACGCCGGGCATCAAGGGTTTTGGCACGTTCGACATCGAACGCACCGAACTAAGCAGCTATTTTAAGGAGATATTTGCGTTTTCCAAAGATTGTCGTTTTAACAATTGCACGCATACGCACGAGCCTGGCTGCGCCGTGTTGCAGGCCTTAAACGACCATTATATTGCGCAAAGCCGCTACCAATCGTACCTGAGCATGCTTGACGATAAGGACGAAAGCAAGTATAGGGAGGCGTATTAAGGCCTCACCCCCAGCCCCTCCTTGACAGAGAAAAAAGCCTCACCCCCAGCCCCTCTCCAAGGGGAGAGGGGATGATATGCCTTGCTGTTTCAACACTTGTATGGTTACAAGCTCATTAATTAAAGGCTCTTAACCTTACGAACCTTAGTTCTCTTAACCGCACGTGGCCTGGTTCTCATACACTCATTATCCCAAGTTCTCTTAACCGCGCGTGCTCTAGTTCTCATACCCTCACGTGTCCTAGTTCTCATACCCTCACGAACCTTAGTTCTCTTAACCGCACATCCTCGCGAACTAGTAAGGCTTTCGGTGCAAAAACACACGGACTTACAAACTCACAAGCTCATAAACTCACCATGCTATTTCAGCAGAGCCAAAGCAGCGGTGGTGTTCTTTATCGTATATAACGCAGAACTGGCCAGGCGCAACGCCTTGCATGGGTTCTTCGGCATGCACGATATAGCCCCCATCGGGTAGCGGTTCTAGTTGTGCGCGATGATATTCGGGTGTGTGCCTAATCTTAAATGTAACGTCTAGCCCATCTAGCGGAGCCGTCAGCAGGTGCAAGTCTTGCACCTTAAAGTCTTTCTTATACGCCGTGGCAGGTTCGTACCCCTTGCTTACGAACAGCACATTGCGTTCCACATCCTTTTTAACCGCATACCACGGACCACCACCAAAGCCCAGTCCATGACGCTGACCAATGGTGTGAAACCACAGTCCGCGGTGCATGCCGATTTTCTTTTCCGTTTCCAGTTCCAGCACTTCGCCAGGGTTTTCGCCAAGAAAGCGGCGGATGTAATCATTATAATTAATCTTGCCAAGAAAGCAAATGCCTTGGCTGTCTTTACGTTTGGCGTTGATAAGATGTTCGCGTTCGGCAATCTCCCTCACCTCTCCCTTTTGATAGTGACCAATGGGAAAAATGGCCTTTTGCAGTTGCCAATCGTATATTTGTGCAAGGAAGTCGGTCTGGTCTTTCACTGGGTCGGGACTCGTAACCAGCCATTTCTTGCCGTCAATCCATTCCGTTTGGGCATAATGTCCCGTTGCGATGAGGTCGTATTCGTGTCCGCGTTTCTCATGAAATGCGCCAAACTTAATCAATCGGTTGCACATCACGTCGGGATTGGGTGTAAATCCCGCCTTCACCTTGTCCATCGTGTAGCGTGTAACTTGCTCCCAATACTCCTTATGGCAGTCAACCACCTCCAATTTGCACCCGAAGCGTTTGGCCACAGCCGTAGCCATTTCCAAGTCTTCTTCGGATGCGCAGTCCCATTCTTCTGTTTCTTCGGGGCCAATCTTGATATAAAAGCAATCGGGGTGCAGTCCAAGTTGGTTAAACTCGTACACCACCACCGAACTATCTACCCCTCCCGATAGTAGCACGGCAATCTTTTTTCCCTGCAATTCTTCGATATTCATGGTTGCAAAGATAGCTAAAAAATGGCGTATTGCCAGTCTTCGGGTGTATGTTTAACGCAGTTTTGCCTGTTGACAAGCATCATAACGAGGGGTTGGCAGAGGGGAAACATATACCAAGTGCAGAACAAATCAACTCCCTAGCTTATAAACTCTAAAACCCAACAACTCCCGAATATATCACCCCATCAACTCAAAAACTTATCAACCCACAACCTCACAAGCTCACAACCTTATCAACTCATCACCTCAAACACACACCAACTCAAACACACGCCAACTCAAACACTCACGAACTCATCAACTCACAACCTCAAACACATCAACTCACAACCTTAAAATCTTAAATTTTATTTTACAATCCTGCTCTAATTTATTCTCCGTTCTAGCGAGGATATAGGTTAAAAAGTGGTCAAATTGCCACCATTTTTAGTCTTCTATGTCTGTTACTTTGTCTAGATTAAAGAAAAGAACCTGCATTTTGCACCATTTAGCCTTTCTAGTTTGGTTGTCAGCTCATTATTTTTTACGCCCAATTACTCACTTTTTAGCCTCCAAACCCCACTTTTTAACGGCTATTTTGCCCTTTTTAGCCATCTATTTGATGGGTCTAAAAGGTTTTGTTTATACCATTGCTGTGTATATTTATGCTTTTTGTCTCGCATTTAGCAACGTTTTGTCTTGCGTTTAGCACCAAAATGCCTTGCGTTTAGCACCAAAATGCGCTGCGTTTAGCACCAAAACACACTGCATTTTGCACCAAAACACCTTGCGTTTAGCATCAAAACGCACCACATTTAGCAGCAAATGGCCCTAAATATGGTGTAGATGGCGTTTGTTTTAAATAAAAATTCATTTTGTCGCATTCACAGACTACCCCCTTTTTACATCAAAACAAACCTTCGCGAGAATCGATTTTTTGCGCAAGATAGGCGATTGGTCGACAGAAAGGGCACTTTTAGTGTTAAATTTCTTGCTGAAAAGATTACAGTGATTGGCGAGTTAACGAGTGGACAGGTTAACAAGAAGGCAAGTGGATGAGTGAACGAGTTGTTCGTTCTTTTCTCGTTCCTCGAAAAGTGCGGTTTCTCGCCATGACAATGTTAGAGCAAGCTCGAC